>JAKAMD010000474.1 GCA_021823875.1 Pseudomonadota bacterium
CGCACAAGCCGTGCAGGGCGGCCTCAGCGGCTGGCGGCGCAAACGGGTGACCGACTATATCGACGACCATCTCGGCGAAGCGGTGCGGCTATCGACGTTGGCCGCGCTGGTCGATCTCAGCCCCTACCATTTCGCGCGTGCCTTCCGCCAGTCGTTCGGCGTGCCGCCGCACCGCTATCATATCGGCCGCCGCATCGAACGCGCCAAGACGCTGCTGGCCGAGCCCGCGAATTCGGTGACCGCGATTGCGCGCAGCCTGGGCTTTGCGGAGACCAGCTCGTTCTCCGCGACGTTTCGCCGGATTACCGGTTGTTCGCCGAGTCAATATCGCCGCTGCTTCGGTTGAGGCAGCGGACGCTCGCTCACATCAGAGGTAGGACGGGAAATCGCGGCGCTTGATCGGCGCGTTGATACCGAGCGGGTTCAGGAGGCGCGATTGATGGCCGCCCGCAATTGACATTTCACCGGGAGCCCGCCGGTCGACCACGAGCTTTCGCACTTCTGGCAGCGATGCGGGTCGTTCATGTAGTCGAGGACGATGCAGCTATGGCTGCCGCCCCGATCGTCACGCACGAAGATATGCGCGTCGAGACCTTCGTTACGCGCGAGCAGAGCGTGCGTCACCGCGACTTCGAGCACGACGTCGCCATTCAGGTAAGGCCCCAGCATGCTCTTGTCGGGCAGGTTGACGAACCAGCCGTCGCGTTGTTTCTCGATGGTGAACGCAGTGGTGCGAAGAGAATTGTCGTCCATGGAAAAAATATACTCCGTTTGCGTGTGAAACGGAGCGGAAAGGACCGATCGCGGCCAAAAAAATTTGACGCCGCCTTTGACCCGTATCAATGCAAAAAGCGAGCGCAGACGGCTGATCTGCCGCTTCCGATCGCGAACCCCCCGGGCCGACTTGGCGCGAGGGGGCGCCGCCGGACGGCCCCGGGAGGCCGGCGCCGCACGCTTCGCGGCGGTCAATCCGCACCACCGCGGCCGCCGCTGCCGGGGCGGGGCATCCGCTTCGTTCGGTTTGTTAATGTAAGATAACAACCTGTGCTGGGCGTGAATTAAAACCTTCACACACCCCTTTCGTATAAACTTTTGGCTGCCGATCCTTTCAAGGCGGATTCGGCCGACTCTCTGGCCGTTCACTGCGTCTTGCAGAAGGGCGGCAAGGACCCGGCCGTATCTTTCCGTCATCACCTCGCAAGAGGCTTAAACAGCGAGTCGAGAGTCGTGAGCCGAGCAGCCGTCACCGCAGATAACGCCATCGACCAGGTCAACGCCGGCATTTGGCGCGACGCCAAGTCCGCAACGCAGACCCAGTTCATCAGTTTCGCGATCGGCGACGACCAGTATGGCGTCGACATCATGTCGGTGCGCGAGATCAAGGGCTGGACGGACATCACCCATCTGCCGAAGCAGCCGGATTATGTGCGCGGGGTGCTCAACCTGCGCGGCGCCATCGTGCCGATCGTGGACCTGCGTTGCCGTTTCGGTCAGGGGCTGACCGAGACGACGCCGCTGCACATCGTGATCATCGTGCAAGTCGGCGGCCGCCAGATCGGCCTGATCGGCGACCGCGTGCTCGACATCGTCTCGGTCGAGGCCAGCGACATTCAGCCGGTGCCGCGCACGACGCAGGATGGGGCGACGGATTTCCTGTCCGGCCTCGTGACGCTCGAGCACGGTATGATCGCGCTGATCGATCTGACCCACCTGCTATCCGGGGAAGAGGGCGGGGAGTCCGGGCGCTCCTGGCAATGACGTGAGGGGGGACGCGGCGGCGTGGAACAAGCTCACATGAGCAACGCCGGGTCCTCGAACGTTCACCATAATCAACGCGAAAATAAACGACGCTCGTCTGTCGACGCAGCGCAAGCTTCATCATGAGGGAACCAACAATGCTTCGGCTGTCCAACGTCAGCATCGGAATCAAATTGGCGGTCATGTCCGGTCTCGGTGTGCTGCTGGTGGTGGCCATGATGGCGACCGAGATGCTGGGAAATGCGTCGGTCAAGAATTCGAATGAGAACGCCATCCGCCGCGCCAAGTTGGCGCAGGGCGCCTTGGAGGCCAAGGGGGCGCTCCGCGGCATGCAGATCGGCGTGCGCGATGTCCGCCTCGCCAGCACGCCGGCACAGCTGGAAAAGGCGAAGACCTACCTTGCCGAGCGCAAGAACGCCAGCAACAAGTTTCTCGATCAGGCGCTTGCCGAATCCAGCATCCCGGCGACCATTGCGACCTTGAAGGCGACGAAGGGTCTTGTCGAAGAGTATGATGCCAAGGTCAAGGAAATCGCCGCGATCAAATCGGAGATCTTCGCGCTGCGGGCAAAGGGCAGTTCCGCCGATAGCGCGAAGCAGGTCGCCGCACTCAATCAAAAAGCTGACACGATCGCGCACGACGTAACCTTGCCGATTGCCGTGCGCATGGATGATTCGATCGACAAGCTTGCGGCTGGTGTGGTCAAGCGCATGGATGAGACCGCGGCGCAGGCGGCGCAACAAATGACGGCGAGCGAGCGTGTCAGCCTTGCGGTCGGGTTGGCTGTAGTTCTGGTGCTGGTCGGGTCGAGCGTGATCGGCGTGATCAGCATCGGCAAGCCGTTGCGGGCGCTGGTGCACCCGCTTGAGCAAGTCGCGCGCGGCAACTTCGCCATCGAGGTACCGGGCCGTGACCGCAAGGACGAGGTCGGCCAGATTGCCGGCGCGGTTGCGCAGATGGCTGACAAGGTCAGCCGGACCATTGCCGAGATCAAGGCATCGGGCCGCGAGGTGACCAGTGCCTCGGCCGAAATCGCCACCAGCACCACCGATCTCTCGCAGCGCACCGAGGAGCAGGCCGCCAGCCTGGAGGAGACCTCGGCCGCCATGGAA
>JAKAMD010000475.1 GCA_021823875.1 Pseudomonadota bacterium
GATTGGGCTTTGACACCCACGATTCTCTCAGACAGGAGGCGATGACTGCGACCGCTCCTTAACTGCCGCGTCAGCGGCTTCGTTCAATCGCTGCAGCTAAGACGCTGGCTATCCATGGCGACGCATGATTCACTCACGTCATGACGGCAGCGGTGGACGCACTTCCCGACGATCCTGAGACGCTGAAGGCGATGCTGCTGGCATCGCAGGCACGCGCCGCGCGGCTGGAGCAGATCATCAAGGAGCTGCAGCGCAATCGCTTCGGCCGCCGGGCGGAGAAGCTGCCGGAAGACCAGCTCCTGCTCGCCCTGAAAGAGGTTGAGCAAGGCGTGGCCAATGGCGAGGCGGAGGCCGACGCGGCCGATCCGAGCGCACGTCCCAGGCGCGCCGCTGCGGATTCCGACGAAGCCGGCCATGCATTCCAATCTGAAGCCGGCCGCTATTCCGAACTGATGCCGGCCAGGGATTCCGACGCGAAGCCGGCCATCTGGTGCATTGCCCGTCAGGTCGTTTGTGATGATCATTTACTGGAGTGGGGAGGTCAAGCGGCGGGTTCGGGAGCTCGATTCTTTCGGAGGCTGTCACCGCTGAGTTCGATGCGATAGGCGTTGTGAACGATGCGGTCGAGGATGGCGTCGGCCAAGGTGGGATCGCCGATGATCTCGTACCAACGGTCGACCGGCACCTGGCTGGTGATCATGATGGAGCGGGCGTCATATCGATCCTCAACGATCTCCAACAGGTCGCGGCGTTGCTCCGCATTCAGCGGCTCCGGGCCCCAATCGTCGAGCACCAGGAGATCGACACGGGAGAGCGAGTGCAGATGCTTGGCGTATCGTCCGTCACCACGGGCAAGCGTGAGGGCGGCGAACAGGCGCGGCACCCGGTGATAGAGGACGGACAGGTCCTCCCGGCAGGCCTTTTGGCCGAGGGCGCAAGCGAGCCAGCTTTTGCCGACGCCACAGGGGCCTGTGATCAGTAGATTTCGCCGCGAGCGGATCCAATCGCAGTCAGCGAGCTTGAGGAACAACGCGCGATCGAGCCCGCGGGCAGCGCGGAAGTCGACGTCCTCGACGCTGGCCTGATGGCGCAGCCGTGCCATCCGGGCGCGTCGCTCGAACCGTTTCTGGCGTCGCAGCGTCACCTCATGGTCGAGCAGGAGGCCGAGCCATTCGGCATGTTCGAGGTCGCGCGTTTCGGGCGTGGCTTCGAGCGCCTTAAGGCCCTTGGCCATGCCATAAAGGCCGAGGGTATGCAGAAGATCGATAGTCGGGTGTGTCAGCATGGATTGTCTCCGTTAGTGGAAGTAGCCGGGGCCGCGAACGTTGGGATGGTCGATCACCGCCGCGTTCTCGGGCTGGCGAGAACTCCGATCGAGCTTGTTGGCGAGGATCGAGGCGATGCTCTTGTAGTTGAGCGCGCCGATCTCGACGGCGCGGGCCGAGACGCTCTCGGCACGGGCGGGATCGAGGCCTTTAAACAGCCGGAGTACGCCGAGACAGGTGCGGAAGCCCTGCTCGGGGTGAGGCCGATTGGCCAGCACAGCGACGACGAGCCCTTCCGTGCTCGGCCCGATCGAACGCGCCCAGCGTCGGAACCGCTCCGGCGTCCATTCCGCGTAGCGCCGATGCGCGCTCGGCATGTGGTCGGGATCGGTGCCGTGCCGGCGACCGCCGTACCGACGCTGATGCGCGGCGACGCGCCTGCCGCGGTGGAACACCTCGATCGTGCGGGCCGCGATGCGCACGTCGACCTGCTCGCGGATCAGCGAATGCGGCACCGAGTAGAGGAAGCTTTGAACCTCGACGTGATAGTCGAGCCCGACCCGGGCCAGCCGCCACTCGGCGAACTCGTAGTCCATCTCTGGCAGCGGCTTGAGGGCCAGTCGCTCGACACTCGTGAACAAGTCGCGCCGGCTGACGCCCAGGCGGCGCATGACGTGGCCGTTGATGCGACCCAGCACAACCGCAATCGCGGCATTGACCTCGCCGAGCGAGAAGAAGGTCTGATGCCGAAGTCGCCCAAGGATGTAGCTCTGGGCGAAGCGCACGCCCGCCTCGACCTTGGCCTTGTCGCGCGGTTTGCGCGGGCGGGCCGGCAGCACGCCGACGCCGTAATGCGCCGCCATCATGCCATAGCTGCGGTTGATTTCAGGGTCGTAGAACGACGCCTTGTGGACCCCGGACTTCAGATTATCGGGCACGACGAGGCGGGGCACGCCGCCCAGGAACCGGAACATGCGGACATGCGCCCCGATCCAATCAGGCAGCGTCTGGGTCCAGGTGGCCTCGGCATAGGTATAGTTCGAGGCCCCGAGCACGGCGACGAAGATCTCGGCTTCGCGCACCACACCCGTCTCGGGATCGACGATCCCGATCTTCTTGCCCGAGTAATCGACGAACACCTTGTCGCCGGCGGCGTGGTGCTGGCGCATCACCGGCGACAGGCGCCGCTCGAACTCCCGGAACAGGTCGCAGAACCGCGAGTAACCGTAGCCATCCGGGTGCCCGTCCCGGTATTCCTCCCATAGCACCATCAGATTGACGCCGGGGCGCTTCAGTTCGCGCGCCAGGGACGCCCAATCCGGCTCGCACCGCCGGCGGAATCCAGACCTTACCCCGGCGCGGGCGAACAGCCGTTGCTCCAGCACATCGTCCGTCAGCTCGGCGGCCAGCGGCCACGCCAGCCCGGCCGCCGCCGCCCGCTTGAGGTTGTCCTGAACAGTGCTGCGCGCCACCCCCAGCGTGCGCCCGATCTCGCGGGCGCTCACCCCATCGCGGTGAAGCCGCAACATCTGTCGAATTTGCCGCATCGTCAGCTCTCTCTTGGCCGGCATCCGGTTCCCCTCGTTGATCGTCGAGAAGACC
>JAKAMD010000060.1 GCA_021823875.1 Pseudomonadota bacterium
ATATCGCTGGCGCCATTACCCAGGCGGCGGGCAGCCTCGCCGATCTCGGCCAAATCGTCCGTTCTTTCCGGCAACCGCAGCAGCGGCAGCGAGCCGTCGGCATGGCGGGCGCGCAACGTATCGAGCGCGCCCTGCGCCTTGTCGAGCATGCTGGCGAGCGCATCGTCGGCGACGCCGTGCGGGCCAATATTCTTTTCGAGCGCGCTGGCGATGGATTGACGAAGGGGCATGTCTTCTCCGCTGTCGTGTCCGGCCAACCGGGCCCGGCCTTTGGCCGACCCGGCTGCAGGCTTCTGCCGGGCATCCACGTCTTCGGTTCAGCAAAGCAAAACGTCGATGGCCGGGACAAGCCCGGCCATGACAGAATTCCACGTGTTTTCTGCCGTCAACGCGGGCAAGGCGCAACCGCTCAATCGCGGATCGGACCGGAGGTCAGCCCTTTCGGCCGGCCGGCGACGGTGACGAGCAAGCCGCCGCCGTAGAGGCGCTTGGCCACCCGCTTGGCATCCGCAATGGAGACGCCATCGATCATCCCGGTGCGGCGCTGGACATAGTCGACGCCCAGATTGTCGAGCTGCATTTCGGTGAGCTGGGCGGCGATCTTGCCCGACGTGTCGAGCGTAAGCGCGTAGGCGCCCTTGAGATAGGACTTTGCGGCCGCCAATTCCTCGGGCGTCGGACCCTGTTCGGCCATCCGCCGGATCTCATGCTCGATGATCTTGAGCGCGTCGCCGGTTCGGTCGGCGCGCGTGGCGGTGCCGCCGATCACCACCGCGGCGCGGCGGAACCAGACCAGATTGTCGGAGACGCCATAAGCGAGCCCGCGCTTTTCGCGCACCTCGCGGTAAAGCCGTGACGTCATACTGCCGCCGCCGAGGATGTGATTGACGACATAGGCGGCCATGAAGTCGGGATCGCTGCGCGCGATGCCCTGGCCGCCGAAGGCGACCACGGCCTGCGGCACGTCGAGATTGATGACAATACGGCGGCCGAGCCCAGCGGGGCTCGCCTGCGCCACCGGCTTGAGATCGCCATGCGCCGGCAGCGCGGCAAAGGCGCGGTCGATCAGCTTGCCGGCGGTTTCGGCATTGACATCGCCGACGATCGAGACGGTGAGCCCGTCGCGCGCGAATACGCGCCGCGCATAATCGCGCAGATCGTCGACGGCGACGCGCGGCAGCGTCTCCAATGAGCCGCGCCGCTCGCGCCCGTAAGGATGATCGGGAAAGGCCGTGTGCCACCAGCGGCGGCTCGCGAGATCGCGCGGATCGGTGATCTCGCGCTTGAGCGACGCCAGCACTTGGCCGCGCACGCGCTCGACCGCATCGATATCGAAACGCGGCTTGCTGAGCGCCAGCCCGAGCAGGTCGAAAGCTTCGTCGCGGTGTTCATCGAGTGTGCGCAGCGAACCGCGCAGATAATCGCGGCCGACGCGGAAATTGAGCTCGATGGCGTGGCGTCCCAGCCGTTCGTGATAGGTCTTGCTGTCCAGGTCGCCGGCGCCTTCGTCGAGCAGATCGGCCGCCAAATTAGCGGTGCCGGCCTTGTCGGCCGCATCCTGGCTGGTACCGCCGTGGAAGGCATAATTGAGCGTGACCAGCGGCACCGCGTGCTCGCGCACCAGCCAAGCCTTGATGCCGGACGGGCTGACGATCCGCTCGATCTGCATCGCCGAGGCGCCGGGCGCCCCAGCAAGAAAAGCCAGCGCGGCAAACGCCAGTGAGAAAGCCAGCCGCTTCATGAGCGCTTCTCCGCTTGCGGGCTCTTGTCCTTGACCAGATAGCCGGTGACCGAGCGCCGCTTGTCGAGCCAATGCCGAGCCGCGTCCTGCACCTGTTCGGCGGTAACGGCACGGATGCGGTCGGGCCAGTGCTCGACATCATTGACGGTGGCGCCGGTCATCAGCGCGGTACCGTACCAGCGCGCCATGCTGGTTTGGCTGTCTTGGGCATAGACCGCATCGGCGATCAGCCGGGTCTTGGCGCGGTCGAGCTCCTCCGCCGTCACGCCCTTGTCGATCAACCGCGCGATCACCGCGTCGATCCCGTGCTCCAGCTGCGCCAGCGTCACACCCGGGCGCGGCGCACCGTAGAGGCCAAGTTTCGTCATGCCAAGGGAAGCGCTGTCGTACCAGGCACCGGATGCGACCGCGAGTTTCCTGTCGACCACCAAGTCCTGATAGAGCCGGCTGTTATTGCCGCCACCCAGGATATAGGCGAGCAGATCGAGCGCCTGCGATTCACCGCGCTGCTTGGCAGTGGCAAAGGACGGCACCAGGTAGGCGCGCTGAACGGTCGGCAACTCAACGCGGGCATCGGCAAGCGTGAGCGTGCGTGCGGCGACCGGCTGCGGTTCGGTCGGCCAGTGGCGCGGCGGCAGATCGGTCCGGCGCTTGACCTTGCCATAGGTTTCCTTGGCGAGCGCAAGCGCATGCTCCGGCGTCACATCGCCGCCGATGACCACGACCGCATTGTTGGGGCCGTAATAGCGTTTGTAGAAGGCAATGGCGTCGTCGCGCGAGAGA
This sequence comes from Pseudomonadota bacterium, assembly GCA_021823875.1. GTDB lineage: Bacteria > Pseudomonadota > Alphaproteobacteria > Rhizobiales > Xanthobacteraceae > Pseudolabrys. The sequence continues at coordinate 2,525 of JAKAMD010000060.1, forward strand.
TGCTCCATCTCGTGACGCCAGCCGATCACCGGCTTGTGGTAGGGACTGTTGAGATAGAGCGCAGCGTCCATCTGCACGCTGAGCTGGGCGCGCGGACTGTTGCCGATACGCTGGTTGCGCTCCTCCAGGATGACTTGACGCTCGGGCAGGACCACGGCGTCGGTGAGCACCAGCCCGGTCATGCGGTCGGCCTCGAATGCCATCACGGTCTTGAGCTGCGCGCTCGGCACGCGCTGGAAATAAGCGGTGTAGTCGTTGGTGGTGAAGGCGTTTTCCTGCCCGCCCATGCGCGCGACCACCGTCGAGAATTCACCGGCCGGATGCTTAGCGGTGCCCTTGAACATGAGGTGCTCGAGGAAGTGCGCGAGACCGGACTTGCCGGGCACCTCATCGGCGGCGCCGACCTTGTACCAGATCATGTGGGTGACCACCGGCGCGCGGTGATCCGGGATGACCACCAGTTCGAGACCGTTGGCGAGCATGAAGTCGGCGATTCGCGGCCCGCCGGTTTCGGCGCGCGCGGCAGTGAGCCAGGTGGCGGCGAGCACCACGGCGGTCAGCACGGCAAAAGATCGGCGCAGCAAGTTCAATGCCTCGGTTGAGGCGCCCACCCGCGGGCGCCGCTGCACAACGCATGAAGAGATGGTTGGCCGAATGCGACCGTCACGCCGTCAACGGTCGTCCATCGTGCCATGGGTCGTGTAGGCATCCGTCGGTTTCGGAGCTTCCGCCGCCTTGCCGAGGCCGTACGGCTGGTCCGGCGAGGGGGTCTGATAACCGACCGGCGGCTCGGTGAGCGAAGTGCGCTTCGGCTCGCCGGTGAATTTGGCGTTCGCGTCCTCGTCCTTACCTCCGAAAAGCCCCTCCCAAGTGAAAAGCCCGCCGTGATAGCCAAGCTGGGATGGCGTCAAGCGGTAATCCTCGTTGCGCACGTTGCCGCTCGGATCGTCGGGCTGTTTGGTCTGCCGCGAAGCGGTGCGTTGGCCCGTTGCCCCGGGAGCTATTTGATCAGGCCGCAGCGGATTCTTCTCACGCTCGAATTCGGCAGTGGTATTGCGATTGGCCTCCTGCGCCCGATAGACCTTGGCGCGCGCGATATCGGGGTCCTTGGGCCAAGCCGGATTATTGGCGATGGCAGCGCCAGCATTCTGCGGCGCCGGCAGATCGGAATTGGGCGGAATCACCAGCGGCGCGCGCTCCTGGTAGGTGATCCCGACCTGGTCGGCGCGCTTGAAGCCGAGGCCCTCCATGATGCTGCGCATGATCTTGGTATCGATCGGCACGTCGTCGTCAGCGGCGCGCGCGAGCGTGGGCACTGCCAGCACCGCGGCCGCCAGAACGGCAGCGAGCGTGGCATTCAGGGACAATCGGGTCTGGCCTTGCGGGCACATGGCTTGAACTCTCCCAGGCCTTGTAACTCTTTGGAATTCCGACCGATTTTAACGATCTGAGGCCGATATTGGCGGCCGATCAGGGCGCTTTTGCGGCGCGCCCCCCGAGCACGGAGTCATACAGGAGACCGGCGACCCCGGCAACGATGGCCACGTCCGCGAGGTTAAATACATACCAGCTGAAGCGCCAGTGGGCGGTCGTAATGTGAAAATAGACGAAATCGGCCACCCAGCCGTAGGCCAGCCGGTCGATGGCGTTGCCGATGGCGCCGCCGATGATCAGGCCGAGTGAAAGCGCGGTCAGCCGGTCGCGGGCGTGCGCCAGCCAGACCCACAAGAGCACCACCGCCAAAGCCTTGACCGCCAGCAGCAGCCATTGCCCGAGCGGCCCGGCGCTCTGGAACAAGCCGTAGCTGATGCCGGTATTGCGGGTGAGGACGAAATCGAAAAACGGCCCGAGCCGGATCGGGCCATGGGCCTCAAGGTCGACCACCTTGAGCAGATAGAGCTTGCTGGCCTGATCGATGGCGCAGGCAATGAACGCGACGACAACACCGAAGCGGGTGAGCGGGCCAAAAAGCCGGTTGGCGCGCATTCACTCCGCCGCCTTGCGCTGGGTTTCCCATTCGCGCAGCGCCTTGGCGTCACGCGGGGAAACGTCGGGATATTGGGGATCGGCACCGATGGTCGTGAGCACCTTCCACGAGCGCGCGCATTTGGTGCCTTCGGCGAGATTGGGCACCACCGCAACGCCGGCCACGTCGGGCAGACGGAAGGCGTTAGCCGGTCCCTCATCCTTCACCAGGGTCGCCGCCGAGGTGATGCAGATTTCGGCGAGGTCGATATCGGCCACCGCCTCGAACAGGGCCTCGTCCGCCACATGCACGATCGGATGCGCCTCGAGCGAGGAGCCGATACGTTTGCCGGCACGCTCGATCTCCAGGGCGCCGGTGACCACGCGGCGCACGATGCGCACCTTGCGCCACTTCTCGGCCAGTCTGTCGTCGCGCCAAGCGGCCGGCACCTCGGGGAAAAGCTCCAGATGCACCGAGGATGCTTCTGCGCCGTAGCGCGAAGCCCAAGCTTCCTCGGCCGTGAAGCAGAGCATGGGCGCGAGCCAGATCACCGTGCAGCGGAACAAATGATCGAGCACGGTCAGGCAGGCCTTGCGCGCCACCGACGAGACGGGATCGCAGTAGAGCGTGTCCTTGCGGATATCGAAATAGAAGGCCGACAGGTCCGATGTCATGAAGGCCGAGAGCGCGGCAAAGATGCGCTTGAAGTCGAAATCGGCATAGGCCTTGCGCGCCACGGCGTCGAGTTCGGCCAAGCGGTGCAGCATCAGCCGTTCCAGCTCCGGCATATGCGCCGGCGCGACGCGGTCCTCCTCGCGGAAATGCGCGAGATTGCCGAGCATCCAGCGGATGGTGTTACGCAGCTTGCGATAAGTGTCGGTGGTGGTCTTGAGAATTTCGGCGCCGATGCGCTGGTCGTCCCAGTAGTCGCACGAGGCCACCCACATGCGCAGGATGTCGGCGCCCGACTGCTTGATCACGTCCTGCGGTGCAATGGTATTGCCGAGCGACTTCGACATCTTGCGGCCCTGCTCGTCGAGCGTGAAGCCGTGGGTGACGACGATGTCGAAGGGCGCGCGGCCGCGCGTGCCGCAGCTTTCCAAGAGCGAGGAATGGAACCAGCCGCGGTGCTGGTCCGAACCTTCCAGATACATCACGGTGTCGTTGCCGCCCGCGACCTTGCGCTTGATGCCGGCGAGCTGCGGGAAATTCACCGGGTCTTCCAGCACGAAGGCGTGCGTCGAACCGGAATCGAACCAGACGTCGAGAATATCGTCGACCTTCTGCCAGCCTTCGCCCGCGCGGCTGCCGAGGAAGCGCTCGCGCGCGCCGGCGGCATACCAGGCATCGGCGCCTTCTTTTTCGAAGGCTTCGACGATGCGCAGTTCCGCTTCGGGGTCCTGCAGGATGTCGACCGAGCCGTCCGGCTTTTCCTTGATGAACACCGCGATCGGCACGCCCCAGGCGCGCTGACGCGAGATCACCCAGTCGGGACGGCTCTCGATCATGCCGGTGATGCGGTTTTCGCCCTGCGGCGGCACCCAGCGGGTGACTTTGATCGCGGTGAGCGCGCGGGCGCGCAACGTGTCGCCGTGGCGGTCGATATCCTTGTCCATGGCGATGAACCACTGCGGCGTATTGCGGAAGATCACCGGCTTCTTCGAACGCCACGAATGCGGATACTGGTGCTTGAGGCGGCCGCGCGCGATCAGCATGCCGGCCTCGATCAGCGCCTTGATCACCGCCTCGTTGGCGTCGCCCTTTTCGCCCTTGTCGTTGATGACGCGCTTGCCGGTGAAGCCGGGCGCGGCCGCGGTGAAGGCGCCATTCTCGTCGACGGTATAGGGGATGGTGGTGGCAATGCCGCGCGCTTCGAGCCGCGCCTTGTTCTCCATCCAGACGTCGAAGTCCTCGCGGCCGTGGCTCGGCGCGGTGTGCACGAAGCCGGTACCGGTGTCGTCGGTGACGTGCTCGCCAGGAAGAAGCGGAACGTCGAAACCGTAACCCATAGCCGCCAGTGGGTGCTTGCAAACCATCGCGCGGAGCGTCGTTGCGGACACGTCCGTGACCTTCTCGAAACCGGCAACGCGCGCCTGTTTGAACACGTCAGCGGCAAGCTTGTCGGCGAGAATGAGGAGGTCGCCTACCTTGGCCCAGTTGTCCGCCGCAGCTTCAGTGACTTTGTAAATTCCGTAGCCGATTTTCGGCGAGAATGAGATGGCGCGGTTGCCCGGCAGCGTCCACGGCGTCGTGGTCCAGATTACCACAGATGCTTTCTGAAGAAGTAGCGTTTCTGCAGCGAGGCTTTGCAATTCGTCCGACTTCGGCGGTCGCAGGTTGTCGTTTTCGTCAAAGTCGACGCTAATCCAGCCAGCCTTCGCAGCGGCTTTGACCGGAAACTTCACCCACACTGTATCCGACGTGTAGTCCTCGTATTCGACCTCGGCTTCGGCGAGCGCGGTCTTCTCCACCACCGACCACATCACCGGCTTGGAGCCGCGATACAGCGTGCCGTTGGCGGCGAACTTCATCAGTTCGCGCGCGATCTGCGCCTCGGCCGGGAAGCTCATGGTCGTATAGGGATGCGCCCAGTCGCCGACGACGCCGAGGCGCTTGAACTCCTCGCGCTGCACGTTGAGCCAATGATCGGCATAGGCGCGGCATTCCTGCCGGAAGGCGATCATCGCGCCGGGGTCGGAGAGGTCCGGCTTGGCCTTGCCCTTGGAGCGGTAACGCTCCTCCTCGATCTTCCATTCGATCGGCAGGCCGTGGCAGTCCCAGCCCGGCACGTAATTCGAGTCGAAGCCGAGCATCTGCTGGCTGCGCGACACCAGATCCTTGAGGATCTTGTTGAGCGCGGTGCCGATATGGATGTGGCCGTTGGCGTAGGGCGGCCCGTCATGCAGGATGAATTTGGTCCGGCCCTTGGCGGCGACACGCTGCTGCGCGTAGAGCCCCGCCTTTTCCCAGTGGGCCAGGATTTCCGGCTCTTTTTGCGGCAAGCCTGCGCGCATCGGGAAGTCCGTCTGCGGCAGGAACAGGGTCTCGGAATAATCGCGCTCTTTCGACATGGCGCGCTGTGTAGCAGGCGTTCGGCCGGCGGCAAAGACGGCTTTTCAGGTGTTTTTGGGCTCGCCCAGCGCCGGAAAGGCCCCTCCCGCCCGGCGCAACGCGTCGCGCGCCTGCACGACGTCGGCCATGATGGCGCGCCGCAGGGCCTCCACCCCGTCGAACTTCTGCTCGTGGCGAATCCAGCCGATGAAGGCCACATCGAGCGCCTGCCCGTAGAGGTCGCCTTCAAAGTCGAACAGATAGACCTCCAGCAGCGGCGCGCCGTCGCCGAAGGTCGGGCGACGGCCGTAGCTCGCCACCCCGTCGAGGATTTTGTCGCCGGCGTCCACGCGTACCGCATAGATGCCATGCTTGAGGCCGCAGGTCGGAGGGAGCTGCAGATTGGCGGTGGGAAAGCCGAGCAGGCGCCCGCGCTTGTCGCCGTGGATCACCGGCGCCGTCACGAACCAGGGTGCACCTAGGAGCTCGGCCGCCTCCACCACCTTGCCCTCGGCCAGCGCCTTGCGCACCGAACCCGAGGAGACCGGACGGCCCTCGTCCTCAAGCGGCGGCACGATGTCGACCGCAAAGCCGAGCCGCGCTCCCTGCTCGGCCAGATAGGCCGGCGAGCCGGTGCGGTTCTTGCCGAAGTGGAAATCGAAGCCGATCGCCGCCCCGCTCACATGCAGGCGGCCGGCCAGGATGTGCTCGATGAAATCGTCGGCCGCGGTGGCGGCGAGCTCGGCATCGAAATTCATCACGTAGGCGCCGTCGAGCCCGGTCGCGGCCAACAGGCGCAGCTTGTTGCTTTCGCCGGACAATTCGAACAGCGGCAACTGCGGCTGGAAAAACTGGCGCGGATGCGGCGCGAAGGTGAGCGCGGCGGCCGGCCGCTGCAGGGCGGCGGCACGGGCGAGCGCAGCACCGATCACCGCGCGATGGCCGCGATGCACGCCGTCGAAATTGCCGATCGCCACCACGGCACCGGCGAGCGCCCCGGGCTCGATGATGCGGCCGGGGCCACGCACAACACGGAAGACGGGCACTCTCTTACTCATTGCAGGGGCTGCCGGGTGTTAACGGTGTTGCCGCCGAAGGAGGCAACCGCGGCTGAAGGGATGATTCTCGACATCGTCGGTGCGCTTGGTCACGCTAGAGTTAACCCGCAGTTATCAAACTTACAAATTAACGCCTTATTCAAGCGCCCTTGTTACGGTCCGATCCATTCAGGAGGCCCCTGCGGGCGCGACCCCATGGCTGTTGATCTTTCGATGCCGGTTCTGGTGGTTGATGATTACAACACCATGATCCGCATCATGCGCAACCTGCTGAAGCAGCTGGGATTCGTCGATATCGACGATGCCACCGACGGTTCGGCCGCGCTTGCCAAGATGCGCGCACGCAAATACGGGCTGGTCATCTCCGACTGGAACATGGAACCGATGACCGGTTACACCCTGTTGCAGGAAGTGCGCGCCGATCCCGGACTGTCGAGCACGCCCTTCATCATGGTGACGGCGGAATCCAAGACCGAGAACGTGATCGCCGCCAAGAAAGCGGGCGTGTCGAACTATATCGTCAAGCCGTTCAACGCGCAGACGCTCAAGGGCAAGATCGACGCGGTGTTCCCGGACGATCCGGCGACAGCGGCCTGACACTCACCACACCAATTGACGCATCACCGCCTTCGGTATTTCGCCGGCGGCGGCGAAGGCACCCGTGAGCGCGGCCGGATCGGGCTTCTCGCGTCCGCCCAGTTCCTCGGCATGGATGCCGGCCGTCACGAACAGGAAATCGACCCCGAGCGTGTACGCGCCCTTCAGATCGGTGCGCAGCGAATCGCCGATCGCCAGCGCGCGCTCGAGCGCGACCGTCTTGCCGGTCGCCGCTTCCGCCTTGGCCAGCGCCAAGTCATAGATCGGCCGGTACGGCTTGCCGGCAAAGAGCACCTCGCCACCCATGGTGGCATAGAGATCGGCGAGCGCGCCGGCGCAATAGACCAGCCGGTTGCCGCGCTCCACCACCACGTCGGGATTGCCGCAGACCATGAACAGCTTGCGCGCCAGCATGGCTTGCAGCCGTTCGCGATAGTCGTCTGGCGTTTCCTCCTCGTCGTTCTCGAGCCCCGAGCAAACCACGTAATCGGCGGTCTCCAGACCCGCGAAAGTGACGTTGAGGCCCTCGAAGATCGAGCGATCGCGGTCAGGACCAAGGTGATAGAGGCTCTTGCCGTGCCGCTTCTCGATCACGCTGCGGGTGACATCGCCGGATGAGACGATGGCGTCATAGGTCTCGCGCGGCACGTGCAGGCGCTCGAGCTGACGCTTCACCACCTCGCTCGGCCGCGGTGAATTGGTGATGTAGACCACGGTCTTGCCCGTAGCGCGCGCGCGCATCAGCGCGTCGCATGCCTGCGGAAAGGCGGCCAGCCCGTTATGGACCACGCCCCAGACGTCGCATAGCAGCACGTCATAGTCGGGCGCGAGTTCGGAAAAATGCGAAATCAAGGGTGGCAAAGCGGATCTCGACCGGTTCGATCGGCGGGGATTGCTCCCGCCAATAGCGCGCTGATCAGGCGCTGGGAAGCCCCGCCGGCGCCAGCACAGCTTCGCCCGGCGATGCAGCCCCCTCGCCGCTGCCGGACCGCAGCGCTTCGGCGCGCACCGGCCGCGGCGGCGAGAACAGGAAACCCTGGCCGAAGCGCACGTCGTAATCGAGCAACTCGAGCACCACGCTCTCGTTTTCGACCCGCTCGGCGATCAGGTCGATGCCGGAGCGCGCCAGGAGATCGGCCAGGTCCTGCGGATGGATGTCGCTGAGCGCGCTGGTCGTCTTGCCGAGCAGCAGGCCGGCCGGCACCTTGAGGAAACGGAAGGCGTGGGTGGCGAGATCCTTCGGTTCCATGCGCAAGTCGACGACGTGATCCATGGAAAAACGGAAGCCGCGATCGGCCAGCGCCGACAGACACTCCCACTCGATCGGGCCGAAACTGCGATAGGCGTTCTGACTGAACTCCAGCGTCAGCGCGGGAGCGAGCGCCCGATTGGCGTCCATGAAATCGAGCAGCATGCGGAACTGGATGGCATCGTTGAGCGTGGAGATGCTGATGTTGCAGAACAAGCCGACATCGCGGTTCTTCATGTGCAGGCGGCGCAGCACCTGCACGCTGCGGAACAGCAGCAGATTGTCGAGCTTGGGCATCAGCCCGGCGCTCTCGGCAATATCGATGAAATCACCGGCCGGTACGATCTCGCCGTCCTCGGTGCGCAGCCGCGACAGCGCCTCGTAATGGCGCACCTTACGCTGTGGCAGCGTGACGATCGGCTGCAGATACAGATCGACACGGTTGGCATCGATCGCCTTGCTGACCACATCGACGATGGCCTCGCGCGCGAGACCGCGGAAATGGTGACCACTGCCGACCGTATCGCTTTCGCTGAGGGCGAGCGGCGCCTCCGCCGTGGCGGCGGCGGCCGGCAGAGCGCCCTGTTCCTCCAGCGCCGCCGCGTGCGAGGCGACCGTCTCGGCGATCTGCCGCACCAGCGCGCCGAGCTCGCCGATCTCAGCGGCGAGCGGATCGATCGCGCCGCGCGTGCTGTTCGCGGCTTGGCTCTCCACCGTGTTGAGCCGGCGGGTGATCTCGGCCACCTGGCGGGCGAGGTCAGCGGTGCCGCGCGAAAGGTCGGCAATCTGGTCGCCGAGATCGGAACGGTCGCGCAGCCGGTTGCTGATGGTGTAGTACAGCATCATGGCCGCGAACGCCCCGATCGCGACGACCGCGGCGCTTGGGCCATCGATCTTCACGACAAGGTACAGCACCGCGCCCAGCGAGGCGGCGATAAGCACCATGCAGACCGCAACAAAGATGGCACCAATACGAAGCATGAGGCCGGTTCCAGGCGGCTTGTGCAAGGGGCGGCGCGGGGGCGGTGATTCGCGCGCCGATATGCCAATGTTCCCGAGCAGCGCCGTCCATGCAACCATGATCTCCTGCTATGGTGCCGGTGCTGCACGGTTTTTTCTTGTCGATGCGAATAGTCTCGGAACCCCCTGAAACAATGTCGGCGCCTTCTCCATCCGCTCTCCTCGCCTGGGTTCGGGCCCATCCCGGCCGCGCCTTCGCCGGCTTTGCCGCCCTGCACGCCGTGGTCTGGACCGCACTGCCCGCACTCATCTACCTCAACCTGCCGCTCGACCTGATCGAAGCGCTGATGTACGGGCGCGAATGGCAGCTCGGCTATGACAAGCTGCCGCCGCTGCCCTGGTGGCTGGTCCAGATCGCCTACCGGCTGGTGGGGCACGATTTCGCCTATTACCTGCTGGCCGAGATCGCGGTGCTGACCGGCTTCGCTTTCGTGTTCCTGGCGGCGCGCGCGCTCATCGGAGGTTTGGGCGCGCTCCTCGCGGTGCTGATCATCGACGGCCTGCACTACCTCAATTACACCGCCGCCAAGTTCAACCACGACGTCATCCAGCTTCCGTTCTGGGCGCTGGCGGGCTTGGCTTGGCATCGCGCCCTGCGCGGGCGCCAGCTTTCGGATTGGCTGCTGCTCGGGCTCGCCGTCGGCATGTCGCTGTGGGCGAAATATTTCGTGGTGGTGCTGGTGGCGCCGATGCTCGTCTTCGCGCTCGTCGACCGCGAGGCGCGCAAGGTGTTGGCGACGCCCGGGCCGTGGATCGCGGTGGCAGTGGCGCTGATCGTGGCGGCGCCGCACGTGGTCTGGCTGATCAAGACCGATTTTCTGCCGCTTGCCTATGCCGAGCACCGCGCCGTGCTGTCGCGCGGCTGGTACGATCATCTCTGGCACCCCTTCCTGTTCGGCGTCAGCCGGCTCTTCTCGCCTGACATCAGACAGGCGGCTAAGCCGGCCGCTCGCAGGGAGAACACTATGCTGACCCGATTGCTTGTCACATTCATCCTGTTCATCACGACCACGACGGCCGCTGATTCACGCCGCGCACCAATCACGGCGGAAAGTGCCTTGAGCAATTCGGCATCGCACGGGCGCTGTCCGTCGAACCGTCGTTCATCGTCTGCGACGAGCCCGTGTCGGCGCTCGACGTCTCGGTGCAGGCCCAGGTGCTCAACCTGCTCGCCGA
>JAKAMD010000061.1 GCA_021823875.1 Pseudomonadota bacterium
GGAGCCGCCCTCGGAGCCGCCGTCCGCGCCGCCACTCGCTTTGGCCGCCGCCGCAGCGGCCTCCTCCTTGGCCTTCCTCTTCTCCACCAGCCGCACCGACCAGACCGAGCCCTCGTAGAGCAGCAGCAACGGTATGGCGAGCGACATCTGGCTCAGCACGTCCGGCGGCGTGAGCACGGCGGCCAGGATGAAGGCACCGACGATGGCGTAGCGGCGCTTCGACTTGAGCTGGTCCGAGGTGATGATGCCGACCCGGCCGAGCAGCGTCAGGATCACCGGCATCTGGAATGCCACGCCGAAAGCCAGCACCAGCGACATCATCAGCGACAGGTATTCGCCGACCTTGGGCAACAGCTCGATGGTGGCGTCGGAGGGGCTGCCCGGCTGCTGCATGTGCAGCGAGAACCGGATCAGCATCGGGAACACCAGGAAATAGACCACCAGCGCGCCCATCGTGAAGAAGATGGGCGTCGCGATCAGGTACGGCAGGAAGGCCTTGCGCTCGTGCTTGTAGAGCCCCGGCGCGACGAACATGTAGATCTGCGCCGCCACGATCGGAAATGACAGGAAGGCGGCGCCGAACATGGCGAGCTTGATCTGGGTGATGAAATATTCGAGCAGCGCCGTGTAGATGAATTTCGAATGCTCCGGGCCGGCCACCCAGACGAAGGGCCACACCAGGACATTGTAGATGTCCTTCGCGAACAGGAAGCAGAGCGCGAACATCACGCCGAACGCGGCCAGCGCCTTGATCAGCCGCGAACGCAGCTCGATCAGGTGGTCCATCAACGGCGCTTTGGTCGCCTCGATGTCTTCCTGGCTCATGCCGAGCCCTCTGCCGGTTTGGGCAGCGGCGGCGTAATCGGCGCAAGGTCTTCCGTGGTCACCGGCACGACCGGCTCCGGCAAGGGAATCTCGACCGTTATCTCCCCGGGCGCGGCGGCGCTCTCCGCGGCCGGCTCGCTCTTGCTCGGCTCGCTCTTGGGCAGCTCGCTCTTGTCACTCTTGGCGGATTCTTCGGCGACCGGCGTGCCGCCTTCCGTGATCGCCTCGGTATTGGGCGTGGAATCGAAGGAGTGCTCGATCGCCTCCTTGCTGTCGCCGATCGGATCGAACTCGGTGAATTCGTTCATCGAGTCCTTAACGCCGCTGGTGAATTCCTCGGCATGCTTCTGCAGATCGCCGAGATCGGCCTCGCGCAGCGCCTCCTGGAACTGGCCCTGAAACTCGTTGGCCATGCGCTTGACCTTGCCCATGACCTGGCCAAGCGTGCGTAGCACCGTCGGCAGTTCTTTCGGTCCAATGACGATGAGCGCAACGACGCCGATGACGACGAACTCGCCCCAACCGATATCGAACATGGATAGCTCAACTCCAGGGCGCCGCAATCAAAAGGCGGGCGCCGCCACTTCGATCGCGGCGGCCGCCGCCCCCATCAACACCGCCGCGGCAAGGCTCAGGAGCGCGCGCTCTCGGTCTGCCTGTTCGATTCCGACTTCGGCGCTTCGCCGCCGGCCTGCTGGTGATCGAGCGTCTTGACCGGCTCGCTCGGCGTCGCCGGCTTGTCGTCGGCCATGCCTTTCTTGAAGGCTTTGATGCCTTCGGCGAAATCACCCATCACGTTGGAAATCTTGCCTCGGCCTCCGAACAGGACCATCACCACCACCAAGACGATGATCCAGTGCCATATACTCAAGGAACCCATTCGCTCATCCTCCGCAGCGACGGGCTGCCCCACGTGCCTGTCCCGCCTTTGATTTAGCCAGAACCTAGGCTCGGCGGCCGGCAAAAACAAGCACTTCGCATCCCCGCCATTTGGCCGCTAAACGGCGCCAAGTGGCTGGGTTTACCTTAATTTTGCCGTTGTTCGGCGGGGCCCGAGCGATCCTGGACGGCACCTTTCGACGGGCGTCCCGGGATGGCGGACTACTTCTCTTCCGGCCCGGGTTCGGGTTCGGAGGACGGCGGCGGCACCAACGCCAGTTCGAGATCGCCCGGCTCCAGCGGATCCTCGTCGTCGCGCAGCGTCGTGTCGTCCGACGGCACCGGAACCGAGAAGCCCGCCGGCATGGCGCCTTCCAACAGGCCGGCACCCTTCAGTTCGTCGAGCCCGGGCAGATCGTTCACCGCCTCCAGGCCGAAATGCGACAGGAAAGTCTCGGTGGTGCCGTAGGTGATCGGCCGGCCAGGTGCCTTGCGGCGGCCGCGCGGGCGGATCCAACCGGTCTTGAGCAGGATGTCGAGCGTGCCGGCGGCGGTGGCGACGCCGCGGATCTCCTCGATCTCGGCGCGCGTGACCGGCTGGTGATAGGCGATGATCGCCAGCGTCTCGACCGCCGCACGCGACAGTTTGCGCGTCTCCACGGTCTGCCGGGTGAGCAGCCAGGACAGATCGTCGGCGGTGCGGAAAGTCCACTTCTTGCCGATGCGCACGAGATTGACGCCGCGCGGGGCGTATTCCGCCTTCAGCTGCATCAGCGCCTGTTTGACGTCGACGCCGTTGGGCAGTTGGCGCGCCAGCGTCGCCTCGTCGAGCGGCTCGCTGGCGGCGAACAGCAACGCCTCCAACAGGCGCAGCTCTTCCGGCCGCGCCTGCGACACCGCCTCAGCCTCCGCCGCGACAACCTCCGGCGTAACAACCTCCGGCACGGTCGGCTCCGGTGCCGGCTCGTCGTTGTGAACAATTACGAGCTTGTTGGCCACGCTCGGCATCGACCCGGTCTCCTTATGCGTTTTCTTGTGCGTCATGCGTCGCAGCAAGTCTGTTCGCGCCGACGCGCTTGCGCATGTAAATCGGCGCGAACGACTCTTTCTGGTGAATCTCGGCGTGCCCTTCGCGCACCAGTTCGAGCGCGGAGGCAAACGAAGACGCCAGCACGGTGCTCGCCATCGACGGCTCCACCATGTACGCGATCAGATATTGGTCAACGCGGCACCAATCGGCCGCCTCGCCGATCATCCGCTCCAAAGTGGCGCGCGCTTCTGCCAGCGACCAGACTTCGCGCTTCTTGAAGCGCACACGCGACAGCACGCTGCGCTGGCGCTGATTGGCATAGGCGGTGAGCAGATCGTAGAGCGTGGCCGTCCATTCCGGCTGCTTGATCTCGGCGATCGGCTCCGGCGCGCCACGCTCGAACACGTCGCGATTGAGCTGCGGCCGCGCCATCAGCCGTCCAGCCACGTCGCGGAAGGCCTCCAGCCGGCGCAGGCGATAGGCGAGCGCAAGCGCCATGTCTTCCGCGCTCGGGCCTTCGATCGGGGTGGCGTCGGGCAACAGCAGACGCGATTTCAGATAGGCGAGCCAGGCCGCCATTACCAGGTAATCGGCCGCGAGTTCGAGCCGCAGCTTGCGTGCCGCCTCGATGAACCCGAGATACTGATCGGCCAGCGCCAGGATCGAAATTTTCGCAAGATCGACCTTCTGCTGGCGCGCCAGCGTCAGCAACAGATCGAGCGGGCCTTCGAAGCCCTCGACATCGACGATCATCGCCGGCTCGGTGCTGGCGCGATCGGCTTCCAGACTGGGGCTCTCGAATTCGTCCGAGCTCATGAAGCGCTCATTCCTTGCGCGGCCGGTGCACCGCCCGCCATCATTCGCGTGAACATGTCGCGCGCCGCCGCGACGTCGAATTGTTCGGGCGCCGAACGCGCGGCCAGCGCCGCCTCGGCGCGCGCCAGCGCCGCGCCACTCAGCTCCGGCACGCTCCCCGCTACCGCGGTCATCTCGGCCAGATCGCCATTGCAATGGAGCACCAGGTCGCAACCGGCGGCCAGCGCGGCGCGGCTGCGCTCGGCCAACGTTCCCGACAGGGCCCCCATCGAAATGTCGTCGCTCATCAGCAGCCCTTGGAACCCGATGAATCCGCGAATCACTTGCTGCACTATTGTGACGGAAGTTGTTGCCGGCGTGACCGGATCAATCGCGCTAAACACAACATGTGCAGTCATCCCGAGCGGCAGCGTGGCCAGCGGCCGGAACGCGGCGAAATCGGTCCGTTCCAGGGTGGCGCGGTCGGTATCCACCACCGGCAACCTATGATGGCTGTCCGCCGTCGCCCGCCCGTGGCCAGGGAGATGCTTGAGCACCGGCAGCACGCCGCCAGCCTGAAGTCCCTGCGCGATGGCGCCGGCGAGCGCCGCCACCTTACCCGGCTCGGTTCCATAGGCGCGGTCGCCGATGATCGGGTCGCCGCCACTCACCGGCACGTCGGCGAGCGGCAGGCAATCGACGTCGATGCCGACCGCCTTGAGATCGGCCGCTATCAGATGGCCGGCCAGCCGCGCTGCCGCCAGCCCCATTTCCGGTGCCCGATCGTAAATCTCGCCATAACGCGCCCCCGGCGGATAGGCCGGCCAATTCGGCGGGCCGAGCCGCTGCACGCGGCCGCCCTCCTGATCCACCAGCACGGGCGCTTCCCAGCCAACAACATCACGGAATGACCTTGTCAGATCATGTAGTTGCTGAGGCGTACTAATGTTCCGCTTGAAGACGATCAGGCCCCACGGCGAAGCATCGCGCAGAAACGCGCGCTCATTGGCGGAGATCGTCAATCCCGCCAGACCGGCAATGAAAGCGCGTGCAGGCATTAACCGCCGATTAACCCTCGCCGGCGGCGAGGGTCAAGCGAAGGCCCGTTAAATCCTTTGGACGAAACAGGAGCCGCCGGCCGCCTTCAGGCTGCTGCACAGTTTGGTGGCGGCGTCGTGATTGGCGAACGGTCCAACCATGGCCCGGTAGTAGACGCCCTTCTGACCGGGATCGACCCGCCGGATCAGCGCGTGGTGGCCGCCGAGTTGCCCCGGATATTTGGCCTGCAAGCTGCGGAAGGCCGCTTCGGCGTCGGCCTGGCTGCGCCGCGAGGACACCTGCACGGCGTAGCCACTGCCAGTATGCACCGTCGCCTGCGGCTCGATCTGCCGCGGCGTCGCCGCGGCAACGTGCGTGGCGGCGCGATGGACCGGCGCGGCGCGGGCCGGCGTGGGGGCATTGGGGTTCAGCGAGAGCGGCGCATTGCTTGAAACCCGCGCGACGCGACGATCCGGACGTTCGGCCGTCCGAGCGACCGGCGCCGGACGTGCTGCTGGCGCGGAATGGGCCGGTTGTTGCGCCGTGCGCACCGGATGCGGCGCCGGTTGCGGTGCCGGCATGGCCATGGGCGCCGGCGCCGCTGGCTCGGCAGCCATAGGCGGCGCCGGCGGCGGCTGCGCACCGGCATCGTTCGCTTGATCGGGGCGGATCGTGATCGTGTGGACGGCCCTCGGCTCACTGCCGACCACGCCGCTGCCGCTGACCGGCCCCTGAGCCGGACCGGTCTCCGGCGCGCTGGGCTGACTTGGCGGGAACACGCCGATCGGCTTGTCCTGAAGATCGATCGGCTTCTCTTCGCGCGTCACCAGCTTTTCGGGTTGTGGCGCGCGGTCCTGGATCAGCTTGGCGTTCGAATCGTTTTTCGGCGGCACGATCTTGCTGGGCGAGGTATCGGCCTTGATCACCGGCGGCGGCCCCGAAGGCACCGAGCCGAACAGCGCGCGATAACCGAAGGCTGCCGCTGTTCCGAGCACGGCGAGCGCGAAAACCGCGGCGATCGCCAGGACGCCCATGCGCCGTCGCGGCGGAGCCTCGTCGTAATATTCGTGATCCTCGGTCTCATAGTGAGCAAGGTTTGGATCGGAGTAGTGAGCCTCGTGGGCGCCCGCTTCATCGTGAGGCGCATAGCCGGGCGCCCCCGCATCGGTGTGATGGGCGTCGGCGTGATAGATGTCGGCCTGGGCGTATTCCGGCACCTGATGCGACGCGGCCGCCGGATAGGCCGGCCCTGCAGGATGCCCCGGCGCATAGCCCGGCACGGCGCCAGCCTGCGGCGCCCATTGCTCCATGGGCTGCGCGGCAGCCGGCGCGGCGGCACCCTGCTGCTGGGCGGCGCGGCGCGCGTTCTCGCGCCCGAACTCGCCAAAGGGATCGTTCTGTCCGATCAGGCGCGCGAGCTCGGCGAGCGGATCGCTCGAACTGGGACGCCCGGCACCATCGGCCGCGCGGAAAGGTCGTTGAGTCTGATCGTCAGCCATCTGCTATCCGGTTGTTCGCGCCTATCGCCCCCTCGGACCCCCAGGCCCCTGGGGGCCTAGGCCCATCCCAAAGGGTCCAAAAACCGAGCGTTACCGCATCTCTTCCGGCGCTTCGACCCCAAGGAGCGCGAGCCCCGAGGCGAGCACGATGACTACGCCCTCGACCAGGGCCAAACGCGCCATCGTTACTTGTCGATCATCTTGGATAATGAAGCGTAAATGAGGCAGGTCCTTGCCCCGCGTCCAGAACGCGTGAAACTCGCTCGCCAGCTCGTAAAGGTAAAATGCGATGCGGTGCGGCTCATGCGCCAGCGCCGCCGCCTCCACAGTCCGCGGATAGAGCGCGATCCGGCGCATGATCGCCAGCTCGCCCGCGTCGGTCAGCAGGTCGAGCCGGGCCTCGCGCAACAGGGTCGCCCGCTCGGCCGCCGCCTCGCGCAATTCCGGCAAGACCTCATGCGCATTGCGTAGCACCGAGCGGCCGCGGGCATGGCCGTACTGCACGTAGAAGACCGGGTTCTCGCGGGTATGTTCGATCACCTTGGCGAGATCGAAATCGAGCACCGCGTCGTTCTTGCGGTAGAGCATGTCGAAGCGCACCGCGCTGCGGCCGACCTCCTCCACCACTTCGCGCAAGGTGACGAACTCGCCGGCTCGCTTGGACATCTTCACCGGCTCGCCGGCGCGCAACAGCCGCACGAGCTGCACCAGTTTGACGTCGAGATCGCCTTTGCCGTTGCTGAGCGCCTTCACCGCCGCCTGCATGCGCTTGACATAGCCGCCGTGGTCGGCGCCCCAGACGTCGATCAGATGGTCGAAGCCGCGGTCGAGCTTGGATTTGTGATAGGCGATGTCGGTGGCGAAATAAGTGTAGCTGCCGTCCACCTTCATCAGCGGCCGGTCGACGTCGTCGCCGAACTGGGTCGAACGGAACAGCATCTGCTCGCGGTCTTCCCAGTCTTCGACCGCGCCGCTCTTGGGCGGCGGCAGGCGGCCTTCATAGACCAGGCCCTTCTCGCGCAGCCATGCGATGGTCTCGGCCACCACGTCCTTGCGTTCGGGCGGCGGATGCGGCGAAAACGGATCGGGCTCCTCGCCTTCGATCAGCGAGCGCTCGGAAAAGAACACGTCTGGCACCACGTTGAGGCGCATCAGATCGTTGCGAATGTCGGCCATCATGATGTTGACGGCGCGCTCGCGCACGATCGGCAGCCATTCGGATTCCGGCTTGGTGGTGAGATCGAAGCCGTAATCGGCGGCGAGCTCGCCCCCGACCTCACGCAGATAATCGCCCGGATAGAGTCCTTCCGGGATCGCGCCGATATCCTCGCCGAGCGCCTCGCGGTAACGCAGGAAGGCCGAGCGCGCGAGCACGTCGACCTGGGCGCCGGCATCGTTGATGTAATATTCGCGCGTCACCGCATAGCCGGCGAAGGCGAGCAGCTTGGCGAGCGCATCGCCGAACACCGCGCCGCGGCAATGGCCGACATGCATGGGGCCGGTCGGATTGGCGGAGACGTATTCGACATTGACCTTCTGGGCGTGCCCGAGCGCGCTGCGGCCATAGTCGCGGCCGGCGGCGAGCGCCGCGCGCAGCTCCTCGCCCCAGACCTGCGGCTTGAGCGTGAGATTGATGAAGCCAGGGCCGGCGATCGTGACCGAGGTGACCAGCGCCTCGCCGCGCAGCGCCTCGGCGATCTTGTCGGCGAGGTCGCGCGGCTTCTGGCCGGCGTCCTTGGCCAGCACCATGGCGGCATTGGTAGCCATGTCGCCGTGGCTGGCGTCGCGCGGCGGCTCGACCAGCACGCGCGACAGATCGGCCGCGGGTCCGAGCACTGCGGCACAGGCCGCGTGGACGCGGGTGAGCATGGCTGCGAACAGATGCGGCGCACGCGGTTCGGCTTTGTGGATGGCCGCCGGTGCCGGCTTGGGTGCCGGCTCGGGCCTCGGCGTGGGCTTGGGCGCCCGTACCGGCTGCGGCGCGGGCGCCGGCTTGACGGCTTCCGGGGTAACCACCGGCTTGGTGGAACGCTTCGCCTTGGGCGCCGACGCCGTCTTGGAGGCAGACTTCGAGGCGGGCTTGGCCTTCGGCCAGCTCGCTGTCTTGGCCCGCTTTTTGGCCCCGGTTTTAACGCGCGTCTTAGCGCGCGTCTTAGCGCGCGTCTTGGCCCGACGTTTGGCGGCGACCTTACGTTTGGTCTTTACGCTGGATTTGCGCTTGGTCTTGGCCGCAGCGGCCTTGCGCCGGGCTCTGGTCTTGCGCTTGCGTTTCGGATGGGTCGCGGATGCCATTGTGGCGTTGCGGGTACTGGATTCCGGCTGGGGAGTCAAAATTGAACCGGTATCGATTACCCATCCGTTCGGCCCGTATCAACCGCCTCTCATCTCGGGCACCACGGCATTGTAACAGCGCGCCGCAGTGGTCACGGCGCGCGTTTTAAAGTCAGTGCCACGCTACCCCGGTTGTTGCTGTAGGTTTGCCAGGCGTCATTGGCGAAGCAATAGAGGTAACCGCCGAGTTTCGGCGTATACGTCGCCTCCTTACCGATGACGAAAGTTTCCCCGCTCGCCGGCTCCTTGGCGTCCTCACCCACCCCATTGGCGATGAAACCGATCAACGCGAACCAGGGAGCATCTTCTACTCGCCGCGTGTACCAGAAGTCCGCTTCCCGGCCGGTGATCTTTTTGAAGATCGTCTCGGCTTGTCCGAGCAGTGACGATGCAGAGCGGACCATATCACCCAAGTGGAAACCGGGTGCCTCGCCCCCGCCAGGGTCGAAGCGATCCCGGTGATCTACCCACTGACCATCGGCGGCAAACAAGTATGTTCTGCCAGCTTCCAGATAGAGGCCGGTCCACTGCCAATGCTCGGCGGCGTAGATGTTGACCGTTTTGCCCTCGGTCGGAAGCTCCTTGGTCGGCCAATAGTCGCCGTAACGCAAGGGAGGTGTCTTGTTTCTCTCAATCGCCGAGGGATCGAGGATGACGCCGCCTGAGGCCATCGACGGCGCCGGCCGCGGCCGCGTCTTCAAGGCTTTGAACACGCCGGTGCACGAGTCATGCACGAAGCCGAGCGGATCCGGCTTGAGCTGCTCTCGCACATTGGGGCGCAAAGTGAGGCCGCAGGCCGCGGCCTCATCCATCATCCATTCCAGCGCGCCATCGGATAGCCCGGTCTCCAGATAGCCACCGCCGACGTCGCTATGCACGCCGGGAAACCAGATTTGTTTCAAATCGGGGTGAGATTTATTCGTCCAAAGCGTCGGCGCAAAGCTCTCGCGGCACTCATCGAGCGCCACGGCATGACGCGCATGCAATACGGTTTCGCTCAGGGTGGTATCGTGAAAACGATAGCGCGCAGGATTGTCCAGCAGGCCGAGCACCGCGAAATCATCCGGAATGCCCAACGCGCCTACCGTATCCCAGACTCCGATGAAATGGATCTGAGTGGAATCTTTGATCGATTGTCCCGCCTTCACATTATGGAACGGATAGCTCTCCACATTGGCGAATTCGACACCCTTGCGATAGGCGGCAAAGACCTCTCCGACGCGTTTCCAAACATCGTCGACGTTCATGGACTTGGAAAGATCGATGAGGCCGCACTTGGTGATCAGCCCGCCGAGGCTACGCACTGTGTAGGCGCCGCGGCTGAACCCGAACAGGAAAATCCGATCGCCGGGTGCATAATGCGAACCCAGCCAGCGATAGGCGCTCATGATGTTCTGATCGAGCCCTTCGCCGAAGCTCCCGCCCGCAAAGCGGTTCCACAAGCTTTTTCCCGTGCCGACACCGGGATGGTAGTAGGGGAGCTGGCTGTCGTCGTGCACCAGCGCATTGTGAAGCTTGACCACATTCGTGGGTGACGACAGGCCGTGGTCCGTATCCTCCGGCGTGTTCCAGGTCCCATCGCAACAGACGACGAGGTTTTTCATCGGCCCATCCTCCCAGAATGGCCGACAATTCTAAGTTGTTCTTCACCCTCCTTCAATAGTGGAAGCTGTGCTGTTCCAGCTTGATGTTCTGCTTCACGCCCCGCCGCACATGTGCTGCGAATCCGGCAAGGTCCAGGCCTCGCCCGTTCGCAGGTTGGTGGTGGTGTAGCGGCGTCCGCGATCGTCGCCCGGCGGGCAATCCTGCGGAATGGAGACGAGGCACATGCGCACCTTGTCGCCAACGCGCGAGCGCGCCAGCGCCGCCTCCCACTCATAGGACACCTGATAGCCGCCATTGGCGAAGACAACCGCCGACCCCATGCTGTCGGGCCGCGGGCTCTCGCCGATCGGCGCCCCGAAGCGATCGCCGATTTCTCGATGGTGGTCATGACGCATTCGCCGACCGCCTTCGGCAGCGCCAGGCGCACGGTCAGCGCTTCGATGCGCGAATTGTATAATTGCGCAATGCAGGCGGCATCGCGACCGCAGTGGCGACGCTCGCGCAGCCAGGCGCCCTGATCGCGTTCGAGCCGCGCGCGCTGTCCGCCGGGGATCAGCCGTTGCAAACGCGAATAGGCGTTCGCCAACCGCTCATCGAGCGCTGCCAGCTTGGCGTCCTGGCAGATCAGCACCTCGTCGGCGGCCTTGGCGTAGCGACAGTTGAAGCTTTGCGCCTGCGCGGAGGCGACCGAGAAGGCCAGCGCCAGCCCGATCAAGAATGGGATTCGGATTGAACGAAGGTCATGCAAGGCGCGCCTCCATGTCTGGGCGACCTTGCAAGAATAAAGACGTCAATGGCCGGGACAAGCCCGGCCATGACAACGCTGGCTGTTCGCCGCAGCGCGCTTAGTTGTTCTTGGCGCCCTGGAAAATCCAGGTCCAGATATTGCTGCGCAGGCAGTCCGGCAGCGGCTTGTGGCCGAACGGCATGCGGATCTGCTTGGAGGTGCGGCCGTAGATCAGCGCCACCAGGGTGCTGGCATCCGGCTCGCCCGGCACTACCACGGGGCCAAACTTGGTGCCCTTCATCAGGCCGGCATAGCTCGTCAGATCGACGCGGCTCGCCTCATAGCCCTGCCCACCCGGCTGATGGCAGGACTCGCACCAGCCCTTGAAAATGGGCGCGATATCTTCCTTGAAACTGATCTGGCCGCGGGTGTTGGCCGGCTGCGCACAGGCCTGTTGCACCGGCAGGATGGCGGTCGCTCCAGCGAGCAGTAAGCCACCGACCACGACGCTGAAAACACTGATATTTCGCCTGTTCATGACCTTCTCTTGCACTTCTTCGTTGCGAGCCGCCCGAGCGACACCCACCCCCTAAACGAGTCAGCCTACATTAGGCTGTCTCGCGCATGCTTGTCGATAAGGCAGATACCGGTTCAGTGCAGCCCGGGCGGGACCTGACGATAGCCGGCGGTGTGGTGGTAGAAGCCGTTGGAGAATGGCGCGCCGAGATTGAGCGCCTTGAGCCGTTCCGTCCCCTGGGCTGCCTCCAGCCCGCCCGTCAGCACGGCGTGGAACGTCTCGGCCACCTCCACCATGTCGCAGGAATGCGGCGACAGCCGGAAGCGGCGTACGCCCAACTCCTCGAGCTCGGCCAGTTCGCCGATCAGATTGAGATAGTCGTGCGACATGGTCTGGATGCCGTTGACGGTCAGGAACGGCGTGTTTTCCAGGGTGCGCAGCTCCATGCCGTCGGGGTCTTCCTCGCAGACGAAACGGCAAGTGTCCTTGACGCGGCCATGCGCGCGCGCGTGGTAGCAGCGGGCGGAAACGGCGAGCCCGACCCGGCCGAAGACCTGAACTTCGGTCATGACTCCGAGCTTGGCCGCTGCCGGCGCGAGCACACCGATGGCGGTGGCCGGCATTTCCGGCGGCAGGCAGATATTGGTCGCGCCATTGCGGACGAGCACCGCGAGCGAGCGCTCATTATACGCATTGATGAAGGAACCGACGTGATGCGGACGCCCATGCAAGTAATAGAGCGCGGACCCGTCATTGGCTTCCACCAGCCCCTCGGCGGCGCACACGCTCTCGACCAGGTCGCGGTCGAGCTTCGACATCACTTCCGACAGCGTGGAATAGACCACCGTCTTGCCGGCTTTGGTCAGCCGCTCGCTCACGTCGGCAAGATGCGGCTCGAACAGCGGCGCGCGCTTGGAGCAAATCGCCTCGCCCAGATAGACGGTCGTGACCGGCGCCTCGTCGGCGATGCGGAAATAGAAATCGCGCCAGACTTCGGGCGCCCAGTTGAACAGCGCCGGGCCGAGCGTGAGCTCGCTTTTCGTCTGTGCCACGCTCATCTCCATCGCTTGCTGGCGAAAGTGCCTTCGGTCTCGCGGCGCCCTTCGGTCAGCGCCAAGAGGCTGGCGAAGCCCGCTTCGCGTCCCACCATCAGATCGTCGACCGCCTTGCGGAAGGCCGACACCACGCTCTTCACATAGGCACGGCTCCTCTGGCGGCCCTCGATCTTGAGCGCGGTGACGCCGGCCTTCATCAATTCCGGCAGCAATGCCGACAGATTGAGACTGACCGGCTCCTCGAAGGCGTAATAGGCGTCGTTGCGGGCGCTGCACAGATAGCGGCCCTTGCAGATGGTCGGATAGCCGGCTTTTTCGCCGCCA
>JAKAMD010000476.1 GCA_021823875.1 Pseudomonadota bacterium
TCGATGACGAATAAGATGCCGAAGAAAAACGCAAGCCCGCGCAATGATCCTTTGCCGCTTTTCTCGAACGCCGCGTAATAGAACTTGAAGATGCCGGCGCCGAGCAGAAAGAAAATCGGCGCTGCGACGATGGCAGTGAGGATCGGATCGACGCCGAATCGGCGGTTCATAATATAGGCGATAAACGATCCCATGACGATGAAGGCGGGATGCCCGATATTTACGATATCGAGCATCCCGAAGGCGATAGTGATTCCGATAGTAACCGCGGCGTAGAATCCGCCAAGCAGGATACCGCTAATGACGGAATTGGCGACAAGATCGAAAGATACCGTCATCGCGAGCGTTGCCTATCGCATTCGATCACGCACAGGCTGTGCTAAGCAGCGGCAGCGCCTCAGGTGCCAGAGGCGTCGAACGGATAATGGAGTTTACCGTATGCGAACTCCTTCGGTTCGAGGATAACCTGCTTACCGATCTCGTTGAACTGCGCAAGGTCGTGGCCGACGATGCCACGATATTGCACGTAGAGCACGCGCGGCTTGGCCCAGTCGCCGTTGGTGGCGAAGGCGACCTTGCCAACCACAGTGTCGAAGGTATTAGCATGGATGTAACGGCCAATTGCGTCCTGATTCAAGCCCTTCGTCGCGACAACGGCCTTTTCCAGAATCTCCATGCCGGCATAGGCGTAAGGCGGCACGTAGAAGCCGAGCAGGTCGGCGCCCGCCGCCTTCGCCCGCTTCTGGTAGGCAGCAAGGAACTTCTTGATGCCATGGAAATTCGTCGTCGGCGCCGGCACGTAAAATTCGTAGCACAGCATGTTGTTCAGCATCGGCCCGAGCTGCTGCTTCAACTCGGCATATTGCAGGCCGATCATGGCGCCGCCGAACATTCGCGTCTTCAGCTTTTCCTCGTAGGCGGCGCGGATCATGCCGGCCGAATCCGGCGGGTAGGAAGCGACGAACACCACCTCTGGATTGCTCGCCTGGATCGAACGGATGATCGAGCCGAACTCAATCTGGTTCGGCGGATAACCATGGTCGTAGACGATCTTCAGGCCATAGTTCTTGGCATTCTCACGCGCGCCCAGGATCACGTTATGGGAGAACTCGGTGAGCGCGCCGACGATGGCGACCGTTTTCGGCCTGGGATTCATAGTCATGGCCGCTTGGAAGAAACCTTCTGAGGTCGAGATTCGGGCATTGGGGCCATTGGGCAGCATCTGGAAGTATTTGTCATATTTGAACGTCTCATTCGCCGCCACCGCGCCAGTGCCGATCAGCACCTTCTTGTGCTGCATGACGATGGGAAGCGCTGCCGCCTGCACCGCGGTGCCATAACCGCCGAGCACCAGGTCGACCTTGTCGACGTCAAGCAGCTTGCTGTAGATGCCGGGGACCAATGCGGGATTGGTCTGGTCGTCGTAGTATATGAGCTTTACCGGCCGGCCGAGCAGGCCGCCGCGGGCGTTGATTTCGCCGCCCCACATATTGATTGCGACCAGTGCAGCACGGCCGTTGCCGCCGAGCGGTCCCGACTGCGCCATGCCGAAGCCGATCTTGATCGGTTCGGCACCGCGCGCCGAAGTGAGCGACAGTGCTGTCGAGGCGGCGAGCGCGCTCGCGGTGAGGCCGCGATTGAAGCCGCGGCGGGTGACGCGCGGTCCATCGACCGCCCGATTGGCGACTTTCCTCTCCTTGGTCATTGTGCGTTTCTCCTATCCCCTTTGTGAGCTCCCTGATGGACTTTTTTGTTTGGCATTCATGCCTTGGGCTTGCGCTTGAGCAGGAAGGCCTGCAGCGCCTCCTGCACCACGTCGCCGCGTTGATTGATGACCTTCAGCTCGCGCTTCATCACGCCGCGCTCGGCGTTCGATGTCTCGCGCTTCTCCAGCACCTTAATGCGGGCATGCACGGTGTCGCCCGCCTTCACCGGCTTGGTGAATTTCAGGCTGTCGAAGCCGAGGAAGGCGATCAGCGTGTCGTCATAGAGGTGAAGCTGGAAGATGAGGCCGGCGGCGATGGCATAGACCAGCGGCCCGTGCGCGATGCGGGTGCCGAACGGCGTCTGCTTGCAATATTCCTCGTTGATGTGCAGCGGATTGTAGTCGCCCGACAGCCCGGCGAACATCACGATGTCGGCTTCGGTGATCGTGCGCGCCGGACTTTCGAACTCGGCGTCGATCTCCCAGTCTTCCCAGTAGAGCCCGCGCATCACACGCTTTCCTTCATGTTGTCGACAGCCTTGCCGGCTTCGCCCGCCCCGATGGCGCCGTTCGCGCGCAACGCCGCGATGGCCTCGGCCGAAAGGCCGAGCAACGTGCGCAGCACCGCCTCGGTATGCTCGTCGAGCATCGGCGCCGGCCGCGAAATCGTTGCCGTCATGCCCGACATCTTGATCGGATTGCCGGGCAGCCGCACCTTTCCCACCTGCGGGTGCTCGTATTCGACGATCATCTCGCGCTCGGCGACCGGCGGCTCGGCAAAGGCGCCATCGACATTGTTGACCGGCGCCGTCGGCACCCCGGCCGCGCGCAGGCGGACCAACCAGTCGGCGGTACTGCGGCTGCGGAAGATTGCTTCCAGGCGCGGCACCAGGACGTTGCGGTTTTGCACGCGGCTGGCGTTGTCGACAAAGCGCGGATCGGCGGCGAAGTCGGGCGCTTCCAGCACGTCGCAGAGCTTGCGCCAGAAATTCTCCTGCCGCGTCGCCACTACCACATAGCTGTCGGCGGTGGGGAAGGCCTGCCAGGGCACCGAATAGTCATGCGCCGAGCCGGGCGGCTTGGGGATTTCGCCGTTGGTCAGCCACATGGTGCCGATGTAGCTCATCAGATGCAGCATGGTGTCGAACATCGA
>JAKAMD010000062.1 GCA_021823875.1 Pseudomonadota bacterium
TAGAGCGGCGGCCAGGCGGCGAAGATCGCGCCGCCGCCCAGGATGAACCAGACCTGGTTGCCTTCCCAGACCGGGCCGACGGTATTGATCACCACACGCCGTTCCTTGTCGGTCTTGCCGACGAAGGGCAGCAGCGCGCCGACCCCCATGTCGAAGCCGTCAGTGGCCGCGAAGCCGATGAGCAGAACGCCAAGCAGCACCCACCAGATCAGGCGCAACGTGGCGTAGGCGAAAAGTGTCTCGATCATGGCTTTGTTTCCTTGCCAGCGCGGGCGGTCATTCGGCCGGCGCCATGCGGCCGGAGCCGCTCTGCGCGAGGTCCACGAATACGCCGGAGTCGGCGATCGCATCCGGCCCTTTCCTGATCGCCGCCAACATCAGGCGGACTTCGATGACGGCGAGGACGCCGTAGACGACGGTAAAGCCGACGATCGTGATAAGGAGATCTGGCACCCCGAGCGACGACGTCGCCAGGAAGGTCGGCAGCACGCCGTCGATGATCCAGGGCTGGCGGCCATACTCGGCGACGAACCAGCCCAATTCCACGGAAAGCCAGGGTAATGGCAGCGCCCACAACGCCATGCGGAACAGCCAGCGTGGCGCCACCGCCTCCCGCATCGTGTACCAGAGCGAGATCACGAATACGGCGAGCAGGATGAAGGCGAACAGCACCATGAAGCGGAAGGTGAAGAACAGCGACGGCACGCTGGGCACCGTCGACCAGGCCGCCTCCTTGATTTGCTCGGGGGTCGCCTTCGAAGGATCGGCGACGTAACGCTTGAGCAGAAGGGCGAAGCCGAGATCGTCCTTGGTCTTCTCGAAGGTGGCGTTGGCGGCTGTATCGTTGCGATTGACCTTGAGTTTCTGCAGCGCCTCATAAGCGGAGAGACCGTTGCGGATGCGTAGTTCGGCCTGCCGTACCAGCTCGATGATGCCGGGAATCTGCTGGTCGATCGTGCGCGTACCGATGAGGCCGATCACCCACGGAATCTGGACGGCATAATCCGTCTTATGCGTCTTCATGTCGGGAATACCGAACGCAGTAAAGGCGGCCGGCGCCGGTTCGGTGTTCCACATCGCCTCCATGGTGGCGAGCTTCATTTTCTGGTTGTCGGTGATGGTGTAACCGCTCTCGTCACCCAGCACGATGACCGACAAAGCGGAGGCGACGCCAAAGGCCGCCGCGATCACGAAGGAGCGCTTGGCGAGCTCGAGATGGCGGCCGCGCAGGATGTAGAAGGCCGACACGCCGAGCACGAAGGCGGCGCCGGTGACGTAACCGGCCGATACGGTGTGCACGAACTTGGCCTGCGCGGTCGGATTGAACAGCACGGCCATGAAGTCGTTGACTTCCATGCGCATGGTGGCGGGATTGAACACCGCGCCCACCGGATGCTGCATCCAGCCGTTGGCGATCAGGATCCACAGCGCCGACAGGTTGGTACCGAGCGCCATAAACCAGGTGACGGCCAGGTGTGCGCGGTTGGAAATCTTGCCCCAGCCGAAGAAGAAGAGGCCGACCAAGGTGGCCTCCAGGAAGAAGGCCATCAGCCCTTCGATGGCGAGCGGCGCACCGAAGATGTCGCCGACATAATGGGAGTAGTAGGCCCAATTCATGCCGAACTCGAATTCCATGGTGATGCCGGTGGCGACACCCAGGACGAAGTTGATGCCGAACAGGAGGCCCCAGAATTTCGTCATGTCGCGCCAGATGGCGCGACCCGTCATGACGTAGACGGTCTCCATCATCGCCAGGAGAATCGACAAGCCGAGCGTGAGCGGCACGAACAGGAAGTGGTACATCGCGGTCAGCGCAAATTGCAGCCGCGACAGCTCCACGAGAAGCGGATTGACCATGGGGAGCACCTCTTAGAATGCTTCTAGTTGGCTAGTCCGACCCGGGCTTTTGGTCATTGATCGACATCAAAAGTCATTTGCAACTGGCTGCAAATATTGACGTCTGATATGTGGCTATCGACCGATGCAATATCGCCACGGCGCCACCAAAACGTGCTGACTGCGAAATATACCGCGCGTGAATCGCAGGCGCATGACAATGCGCTCGGACCGGCCCGCATTATGGGCGCGGCTGGGTTGCGCATGACGCTCGCCTGGCAGGTCGCCCGCACGCTGTTCCGCCTTGGCTTTGCCGCCGCGCTGGCGGTTTTCGGCGGCCGCATGATCGAGGGCGGGACCTTCGTCGTCCAGGCGCTCGCCGGTGCACTCGGCGCTCTTGTCCTCGCGGGCTGTACCGGCCTCATCGCCGACCGCGCGGCAGCCCGCACCGAAAC
Source organism: Pseudomonadota bacterium (assembly GCA_021823875.1). GTDB lineage: Bacteria > Pseudomonadota > Alphaproteobacteria > Rhizobiales > Xanthobacteraceae > Pseudolabrys. The sequence goes on from JAKAMD010000062.1 coordinate 2,292, forward strand.
CGAACTCGCAGACGGCTTGCGGGCACGGTTGCAGGCCGCGCTTGCCGACATGGCCCCCCATCGCCTGCGCACGCGGCCGGCCGGCGCGCTGATCGCCGGCTTGCAGCGGCATCCCGATGCCCTCGCCGGTCTGGTGATCGGTCTCACCGCCGCGCGCACGATGATGGGGATCGGGCCGCTGCTTGCGGCCCTGGCCGTCGCCATCGTCTCCTGGGAAGCGGCGCTGACATTGCTCCTCGCCATTCCCGTCATGGGTCTGTTCTTTGCGCTGCTCGGCGGCGTGGTGCGCAGCCGGGCCGCGACGCAGGAGAAGAATTTCGGCCGGCTCGCCGCGCAATTCGCGGATCGCATCCGCACATTGCCGACCATCCTCGCCAACCACGCCTTGCCCTGCGAGCACGACAAGCTCGAGACCCGCATGACCGCCTATGCCGACAGCACCATGGAGGTGCTGCGCGTGGCCTTCCTCAATGCCGGCATCATCGACTTCTTCTCGGCGCTGTCGATCGCCGTGCTCGCCGTGTTTCTCGGGCTCGGCCATCTCGGGCTGGTGCACGTGCCGGGCTTCTACGGGCTGCAACTCTGGCAGAGCCTGTTCATTCTCATCATCGCGGCCGACTTCTTCACGCCGTTCCGCCGCTACGCCGAGCAGTATCATCTCAAGGCCGAAGGCGAGGCCGCGGCCAAGGAATTGGACTGGTATTTCGTTGCGCCGGGGCATGACGCGATGCCGTTTACCTTCGAAGGACTTGATACGTTCAGCGTGGCGGAACTCCCCACGACCGGCCTGATCGCGATTTCCGGGCCGAGCGGGGCGGGCAAGTCGACATTGCTGCGCATGCTGGCGGGTATCGAGCCGCCGTCGTCCGGGATAACGACACTGCCGCAAATCAGTTCACTCGGATGCGACTGGATTTCGACCGAGATCTATGTGCCGTCGGGCACGCTGGCCGAGGCCATCGGCTGGAACCGCAACACGCCCGCCCGCGCCGCATTGCAGCGCGCGGCCGAGCAAGTCGGCTTGCTCGACGAGACGCTGTTGCCGGGCGGGCTCGATGCCACGATCGCCGAGGGCGGTGCCAATCTGTCGGGCGGCCAACGCATGCGCATCGGCATTGCCCGCATATTATTGTCCAGCGGCGCGGTGTTCGCCGACGAGCCGACCGCCAAGCTCGATGCCGAAACGGCGGCGCTGGTGCGCGGCGTATTGAGCGAATCCGCGCGGCAGCGTCTTGTCCTTGTCGCGACCCATGATGAACGCCTGATCGAAACGGCCGACCGCCATTACGTGCTGCGCCCGCCGCGCAGCAAGGAGCCGGTCGCGGCATGAGCATCAAGGTCGCCGAAATCAAACAGACCAAGCCGGCGCCTATTCCGGCGAAATCCAGAAAGTCGCCGTGGCGGCTCGCCATCCTGTTCGCCCTGGCGGCGATCGCCTCCGGCATCCTGCTCACCGGCGTGTCCGCTTGGTTCCTCGGCGCGGTGGCGCTTGCCGGACTGGGACCGGCCGCGTTCACCTTCAATTTCCACACACCGGCGGCCTTCGTACGGCTGTTCGCCCTGACCAAGACGGCATGCAAATATGGCGAGCGGGTGGTCGGCCATCGCGCAGCATTGCTCGACCAGGTACGCCGCCGCACCGGCCTGTTCACCGCCATGGCGCTGGTCCCCTCCACCCGCGCCACCGGCTGGCAGTTCGGCAATCAGGATCGCTTGGCCGATTACATTGACGACGTCGAAGACGTCGATTTCGCACGCCTGCGCGTCGGCATGCCTGTGCTCGCTCTGACCGCCGGCGCAGCGGCGCTCGTGATAGCGACCGCCTGGTTCGCGTCGCTGGCGCTCGCGCCGATCGCGGTCCTGGGCTTGGCGATAGGGCTGATGCACACCTGGGCATCGTCGCGTGTGACGCGCCAATGGGCCTCGGTGCGATCCTCGCGGCGGACGGCCGGCCAACAGATCGGCTCGGCGCTGGCCGCGCTCGTACCGCTGAAAGCCGAACGAGCTTTTTCATCTTTATTGCAGGAAGCCTTCAGCCTTTTCAGTGCGGCGGAAGCCAATACCCTCGCGCAACGCTGCGCTTTCGCCTTTGTCGATCTGCTGGCCGGTCTTGCCGGTCCCCTGGCCGCGCTCAGCGTGTTGCTGGCAGCCTGGCATGCCGGTCATCGCGACGACGCGCTGCTCTATCCCGCTTTCGTTGCTTTCGGCTGGCTGGCGTTCGGCGAATCCGTGCAAACAGCCTCCCGCATTCTGCAAGGACATGTACGCGAACGCGCCGCCCGCGCCGGGCTCGATGACTGGCGCGCGACGGCCGACACGGAGTCGTCATCGACCTCCCCGGCTCCCTTGCAAACACTGGTGCTCGACTCCATCCCGCGTCAGGCACCGGACGGCCGCCGCCTCGGCGATGCGATGAGCCTGACCTTGCGCGCCGGTCAGCCGACCGTGCTGGTCGGAGCCAGCGGCACCGGCAAGACCACCCTGCTCAAGCAGATCGCCGGCTGGCTCGGCGCCGACGACGGGCGTTACACCAGTGATGGTAACATTCTGCACACGGCCACCCGCCGCGCGCTGTCGTATCTCGGCCTGCACGATGCGGCGATCCTGTCCGATACGGTGCGCGCCAATCTGTTCGCGCCCGATGCTACCGACGACGCGTGCTGGCAGGCGATCGAGGCGGTAGAACTCCGGCCGCGCATCGAAACGGCGGGTGGGCTCGACGCCTGGATCACTCAGGATGTACTTTCGCTCGGCGAGGCGCAGCGGCTCAATCTCGCCCGCGCGCTGCTGAGCGACGCCCCGCTCATGCTACTCGACGAGCCGACCGAGCATCTCGATTCCGCGCAGGGCCTGCGCATCCTCGAGCGCGTATTGCACTGCAGCGCCGACCGCATCGTCGTCTATTCGAGCCACAACGAACAGGCGGCGCAGGACGCCGTTCAGATCACCCTCTAGGCGACCGCCGCCGATAAAGGCGGGCCGCAGCCCAGCCGAAATAAATCCTGGCAAAGCGCCCCTACGCGCCATCCGGGCCCAATCCTCCAATCCGTCCAGAAGGTTTGGTTCCCAACCATTTCCTTGATCAAGATCAAGGTTCACCGGCGCCCCTGCTGGCCTAATAGGCCCGTTTCGGCCCCATCGCATTCGGCTTTCCGCGGAGCGGACACAGTGCCTGACCTGCACGAACTGCGCATCCATGGACGGGGAGGCCAGGGCGCTGTGCTGGCCTGCTCGATCCTCGCGCAAGCGCTCATTGACGACGGTAAACATGCCGTCTCCATCCCCTCTTTCGGCTTCGAGCGGCGCGGTGCGCCGGTCGCGGCGTTCCTGCGTTTCTCGGACGCGCCGATCCGGGCGATGACCAATGTCTATCATCCCGATTGCGTCATCTGCATCGACCCGACGGTCGCCAAGACGGTCGATATCTACGCCGGCATGAAAGCGGGCGGCACCGTGGTGCTCACCACCAAGTCGGCGCTCGACGAACTGAAGTTCCCCGACAGCGTTGCCCGCGTCGGACTGTGCGACGCCGTCGGCATCGCGCTCTCCATCTATAAGCGGCCGGTGACCAACGCCATCATGCTCGGCGCCTTCGCGCGCACCAGCGGGCTGGTCAGTCTCGCTTCGCTCAAGGAAGCGCTGCAGCAGATGGAATTCCGCGACGCCGGCCTCAGCCAAAACCTGACGGCGGCGGAGCGCGGCTACAACGAAACCCAGGTTTACGATCTCGCCAAGGTGGGCCATGCAGCGGCGGTCGCGTGATCATTTCGATGCTTCGACGATTCCCGACGATCTGGCGCCGATCGCGACCGTGCTCAGCCAGATGCTGCCGGGCGACTGGCGTAGCCTGCGGCCGGTGATCGACCGGCGCAAATGCGTGCAATGCGGGCTGTGCTGGCTCTATTGCCCGGTGCAGTGCGTGACGCCCAAGCCGCGCTGGTTCGAGTTCGACCTCAAAGTGTGCAAGGGCTGCGGCGTCTGCGCGCAGGAATGCCCGCAGCGCGCCATCCGCATGATTGAGGAGGTCGGCTGATGAGCGTCGCCACTGCCAAAGAACGGCCTAATACCAACACGCCGCGTTCCGTCGTGGTCGAAGGCAACGAAGCGGCCGCCATCGGCGTCGGCCTGTCGCGGCCCGATGTGGTCGCGGTCTATCCGATCACGCCGCAATCCTCGCTGGTCGAGCATATCTCGCAGATGATCGCCGACGGTCGGCTCAATGCCAGCCTGATGAATGTCGAAGGCGAGCACGCGGTGCTGAACGGGTTGCAAGGCGTAGCGCTCGCGGGCGGCCGCACCTTCACTGCCACTTCGGGACCCGGCATCGCCTTCATGTTCGAGCCCTATGTGCGAACGCCGGGCCTGCGGCTGCCGATGGTGGCTTCGCTGGTGACGCGCGACCTGCTCAGCCCGCAATGCGTCTGGGGCGGCCAGCAGGACGCCATGGTGGTGCGCGAGGCCGGCTGGATCCAGATGCATTGCGAGACGGTGCAGGAAATCCTCGACACCACCGTCATGGCCTACAAGATCGCCGAGCATCGCGACGTCATGTTGCCGGTGAACGTCTGCCACGACGGCAATTACCTGTCGTTCGGCGTCACCCGCGTCGAACTGCCGGAACAGGAACAGGTCGATAAATTCCTCGGGCCGGCCGCCACCAACTGGCATATCGCGCTTGATCCGCTGCGGCCGATGGGCGTCGATCCGCTGACCGGCGGCAGCGGCGGGCCCGGCGCGCGCAATTTTGTGCGTTACCGCAAGGGCGAATGCCGCGGCATGCAGAATGCGTTGCGCGTCATCAGCGAGGTACATGCGGAATGGGCCGAGCGTTTCGGCCGCAGCCACGCGCCGCTCATCGAAGAATATCGCCTCGACGATGCCGATTACGCGCTCGTCACCATCGGCGGCATGACCGGCGCCGCCAAAGACGCTGTCGATATCGCCCGCGACCAGGGCGAAGCAGTCGGATTGATCAAGGTGAAGACCTTCCGGCCGTTCCCGCTGGAAGCGATGACCAAGGCGCTCGCCAAGGTCAATCGCGTCGGTGTGGTTGATCGCTCGGTGAGCTTCGGCTGGAATTCCGGGCCGGTCTACGCGGAAACGCTGGGCGCGCTCTACCACACCGGCAAGCCGATCCCTGCCGTGAGCTTCATCGGCGGGCTCGCCGGCGCCGACATCACCGCCGAGCATTTCGCCCGCGCTATCGCGCTGACCCGCGACTTGAAATGGCAAAGCGGGCCGCGCGAGCCGGTCTGGCTCAACGAGAACGATTGAGGGCGCCGATGCACAGCAAATACCTCATCGTCGGATCGAGCCACGCGGCACTGGAAGGCGCCACCGCCATCCGCCTGATCGACAGCGACGGCACGCTCGCCATGCTGACGCGCGATGCGCGCCTGCCCTATTCGCCGACTATCCTTCCTTACGTGGTGTCGGGACGTTCGCGGCCGGACAAAGTGAAGCTGCGCGACGAGTCCTATTTCCGCGCCAACGCCATCGATTTCGTGTCCGACGCCACCGTGGCGTCGCTCGATCCAGCGCAGCAGAGTCTGTGTCTCGTTTCCGGCGAGACCCGGCGCTACGACAAGCTGCTGATCGCTACCGGTGCTGCGCCGGCGCTGCCGCCGGTACCGGGATTGCGCGAGGTGCCCTATCACGTGCTGCGCTCGATGAACGACGCGGTCGGGCTGCACGAAGCGATGCAACACGCCAAATCGGCGCTCGTGCTGGGCGCCGGCCTGATCGGCATGCATGCCGCCGAGAACATGGCCGAGGCGCGGATCGGCGTTTGCGTGGTGGAGATGCAGCGACACGCGCTGTCCGGCTATTTCGAGCCGCGCGCCTCCACCATCATCGAGCGCACCTTCACCCGCAACGGCATCCGCATGCTGATGGGCCGCACGCTTCAACGCGTCGAGCGCGCGGGCGAAGGCTGCCGCGCCACACTCAGCGACGGTTCCACCATCGAAGCCGACCTGCTCTTGGTCTGCACCGGGGTGAAGCCCAATATGGATTTCCTGGCCGGCTCCGGCATCGAGACTGAAGCCGGCATCCTGGTCGACGACCGCATGCGCACCAGTGCTCCCAATGTCTGGGCCGCCGGCGACGTGGCGCAGGCGCGCGGCTTCTGGGGCGACAAGGTGCTCAACGGCATCCTGCCGAACGCGGTCGAACAGGGCCGCATCGCCGGTCTCGACATGGCCGACGACGCCGGCCTGCAGCCGTTCCCGGGCGCGGTGCCGCTCAACACCTACAGCTTCTTCGGCCAGCAGGCGATCTCGGTCGGGCGCGCACACGCCGATGACGGCGTCGACGTCAAGGAGAGCGGCGACGACGACAAGGGTGTCTATCGCCGCATCGCGCTGAAGGACGGCAAGCTCATCGGCATCGCCACTATCAATGATTTCATCGACGCCGGCGTGATGTGGCAGTTGATCCTGCGCGGCACCGATTTGTCGGCGGTCAGGGACAAGTTCATCGCCGATCCCATGCTCACCGGGCGACAATTGATGTCGCAAACCTGGCGTTAGGGGGCTGCCATGGCAAAATGCTTCAGCACCCTGCAATTCCACCCCGAGCGCTGCGACGGCTGCATCGAATGCATGACCGCCTGCGCGCAGGCCAAGGCTGGCACCGACGATCTGCGGTTCTCGCGCATCCGCATCCTGCCGAGCATCAATGGCAGTGGGCACGAGCTCGCGCTTTGCCGGCAATGCGCCGATCCGGTCTGCGTGATGAATTGCCCGTCCGGCGCGCTGACCAAGAACGCCGACACCGGCGTGGTCGACTGGGCCGGCGACAAATGCGTCGATTGCCTACTGTGCACCGCCGGCTGCGCCTATGCCGGCATCGTCTATGAGGCCGAGGTCGGCCATGTCAGCAAATGCGACATGTGCGACGGCGCGCCCGCCTGCGTCGCGGCCTGCAAGAACGGCGCGCTCGAGCACCGCACCGAGGCGCGGTTGTTCAACGGTTTCGCCGAGAAGGAGGACATGTTCTGCCCCGGGCTGGCGGCCTGTCACGGCTGCAATTCCGAGCTGTTGATCCGCCACACCATGCGCATGGTCGGCCCGGATTCGGTGGTCGCGGCGCCGCCCGGCTGCATCCCCGGCATGGGCACGGTCGGCTACAACGGGCAGACCGGCGCCAAGGTGCCGATCTTTCATTCGCTCCTGACCAACACCGCCACCATGCTGGCCGGCGTGAAGATGCAGTACAACCGTGTCGGGCGCGAGGTGATCGCGGTGGCGTTGTCCGGCGACGGCGGCACGGCGGACGCCGGCTTCCAATCGGTCTCGGGCGCGGCCGAGCGCAACGATCCGATCCTGTTCATCTGCGTCGACAATGAAGGCTACATGAACACCGGCATGCAGGCGTCCGGCGTGACGCCCTACGGCTCATGGAGTTCAACCACGCCGGTCGGCGGCGCCATGCAGGGCAAGCGCACCGAAGCGAAGAACCTGCCGGTGATCATGACCATGCACAATTGCTCCTACGTCGCTACCGCCTCGCCGGCGTTCCTGGAGGACTATTACGCCAAGCTCGCCAAGGCGATCGAAGTGTCCAAGACCGGCATGGCCTATCTGCACGTCTATACGCCCTGCCCGACCGGCTGGCGCTTTCCCTCGTCGATGACGACGGAAGTGTGCCGCATGCAGGTGCGCACCAATTTCGTCGCGCTGTGGGAATACGACCCGGAGAACGGCCTGCGCTTCACCCACAAGGTCGATCGGCCGGAGCCGGTCAGCAACTATCTCAAGATGATCGGCAAATACCGTCATCTGAGCGAGGAGCAGGTCGCGCATATCCAGCGCACGGTCGACGATAAGATCGCCTATCTCGATCAATTGACCAAGATCGAGACGCACGCCGCGGCTTCGGCGCATTGAGCGGTAGGCATTGTCGTCGACGGTTAGATTTTCAACAATTGGCGTTTCAACGCGGCCGCGAGGAAATACGATTTTTCAGGTTTAGTTCGCGGACCGCATACGCCGCTGCCCGTAGACACCAATGGCCCGAACGCGGCAGCAGGGTTGAGGAACGCAACACAGCAAGCGCTCGCAGCGATCGGCAATCGCCACAATTCTATCTTGGATCCGGCGATGCAACGCTCAGCGGTGGCGACAGCGCATTTGCGAGCTGCGGCTGCGCATAAGACAAGATCAATTCTTTAGCTGCAATCGCGCGCGGGATCGCGCCATAGCTGAATGTACCCAGTGCGATTCAAACATGTAGAAAAAGTAGATTCTCAACGAATCGCCCAATCCATGATAAGTTTCGTCTAGACGTATCGGCTCTCTTATTTCGACAGGCGGTGAAATTCCTTGCGGCTCCGCAGAAGTTGTATGAGCACGGCGATCCCATTGCACCGCGACACCATGCGCGTGGGCATCGCCTCGCTAGACAACGTCTTTTACGCATCACGGCGAAGCAGGCTCTAAGCGCGCCCATGCAAATATATATTATAACTTATATTAACAAATGCGAACGCCTTACGGCAGCAAGGCCACGTGCTGCCGGACGACAAGGCTGGAAAGCCGAAAAAATTAACGGCATATTTCACGGCGGGGAAATATTTTCATGCAAACCATAGGAAACGCCGCAATAAGCCATACGAATAAGAGCGTTTCCGGCTGTCCTTTTTGCATTTTAAGACAAGCGAAGTTGTGCACCGGCGGCGGCTTAGAGAACGCCGATTGCAGTGATAACGGACAGGGGCGCGAGCTCGGGATAACTGCCCATACGATTCAAACGCGGCAGATGATCCATCACCCGCAGGAATTTTCTGAGTTTGTTATCGTCATCTGCAGCGGCCAAGCCGTATCCTCCATTGGTTTGCCGGACGGTCGCCGCCAAATTCTCGAAATTCTGCTTCCTGGAGACATTGTATTCTGGACCACATTGTTCGAACCAATGTCAGGCCGGCTGATCGAGGCGATCACCAATTCGACTTATCGCAAGCTGAAGCGCCGCGAATTCCATGTCCTTTTGTCCAAGAGGCCCGACCTCTTCGAAATGTTCATGAAGCTTTGTACTTACAACAAAGCCCAATCCGATCAGCTGGCGTTAACGCTCGGCCGTCGAAGCGCCGCGCAGCGGATTGCGAAGTTGATTCTGACATTGGCAGAAAGATCCGCCGAACGTGGCTTGCTGAACGATCAGACGATGAGGTTTCCTCTCCGTTTACAGCATGTCGGAGACGCCACCGGTTTGACGCCTATTCACGTCAGCAGGGTGTTGAGAGAACTTCAAAAGGCGGACATCATCGATCTCGAAGCGCGCTCTCTGAAGATTATCAATTTCGCGGAATTGCGCCAAATTGCTGGCCCGTAGCCTGGCCCGCCAGAAAATGTCTTGGCCTGCCGATTGACGCACAATCATTTCGTTGGCAACAGCGCCACGCTTAAATTCGACGTCGCATGATCGCTGCCGCGCTTAAGTTGCGATCTCGATCGCGCGGCCCTGCTATCGTTGTCTCAATGAATCGAAATGCTTGATAATGACAACCCAAGTGATTTGACCGCGATGCCTCGCCTTAACATAAGTTTGAATTTCGTATGCTTCGCCGGGTACCGAATTCGAACAACAACACAAATTGATATCCAGATTAAGGTTTGCGTTTGATCTTTGTGTAGAAATCAACTGCTAACATACGCGAGCCTGGGACATCTCGCAGTCAGCGAGTCGCGACATCACCGACCCTGTGTTAGCCGTTCTCATACGGGCAACCTGTTGTGACGCGGACTGCGCGAGATATTATGAGTGTCATTGCTCTCCGATCTGTCGCCGCCACGCGCAGAGTTAGGGCGAAAAATGATCAAAGATCTTTTGCGCTTCATCGAAATCGATAATGACACGGTGCAGCGCGGCGGCGAAATTTGGCAATTACTTGAACCTCGCGCCGACACCATCGTCCACGCCTTTTATGTGAGGATGCGGAATTTCAAAATCGGCTCCGAAATGACGGACCCGGTGATCGGTCGTTTGAAAATAAAACAAAAGCAACATTGGGCATCACTGTTCGGTTCCAAGTTCGACGACGAATATGCCAACAGCGTACGGCGCGTCGGCATCCAGCATCGCGACATTAATCTCGATCCAATGTGGTATGTCGCGGGCTATATGACGCTCAAGATCGCGTTCGCCGAGGCGCTTGCCAATACCGCGCTGCCGCCGATTGTCAATCGGCGCCCAATATTGACCCCCTATCGGCGTCCAATGTTGACCCCCTTGAGCGACGGGTTTTGGCGGTAGCGCTCGCGCCGTCGGAGCTGGTCGGGGTTGCGGAGACGGCGCGAGCGCGGGTGGCTTGATCCTC
>JAKAMD010000477.1 GCA_021823875.1 Pseudomonadota bacterium
CTCGCCACCGGCGACAACATCCGCAAGACGATGGCGGAGCTTTCCAAGAATTTCCCGGCCGGTCTGAAATACACCATGATCTACGACCCCACTCAGTTCATCCGCCAGTCGGTGGAGGCGGTGGTGACGACCATCCTGGAGGCGATGGGGCTGGTCGTGCTGGTGGTGGTGCTGTTCCTGCAGACTTGGCGCGCCGCGATCATTCCGATCCTGGCGATCCCGGTCTCGCTCATCGGCACCTTCTTCGTGATGAGCCTGTTCGGCTTCACGCTCAACAACCTGTCGCTGTTCGGATTGGTGCTGGCGGTTGGCATCGTGGTGGACGATGCCATCGTCGTGGTCGAGAACGTCGAGCGCAATATTGCCACCGGCCTCAGCCCGCGCGGCGCGGCGCGCAAGAGCATGGACGAGGTGGGCCGCGCGCTGATCGCGATTGCGCTTGTGCTGACCGCGGTGTTCGTGCCCTCGGCCTTCATCACTGGCATTACCGGCCAGTTCTACCGCCAGTTCGCTCTCACCATCGCCGGCTCCACGATCATTTCGCTGATCATCTCGCTGACGCTGTCGCCAGCGCTGTGCGCGCTCCTGCTCAAGCCGCACGATCCGCGCCATCGCGACAGCTGGTGGGAATGGCCGATCCACGCCTTCTTCCGCCTGTTCAACCGCAGCTTCGACGCGGTCGGGCGCGGCTATGGCTGGCTGGCCGGCCGGGTGGTGCGGTTCGCGGTGATCATGCTGGTGATTTATGCCGGCGTCATCGCCTTCGGGCTCAACGAGTTCCGCAAGACGCCGCACGGCTTCATCCCGCAGCAGGACCGCGGCTTCCTGATCGTGGCAGCGCAGCTTCCGCCCGGCGCTTCGCTCGAGCGAACCGACAAGGTGATGCAGCGCGTTTCCGACATCGCGCTCAAGCAGCCCGGCGTCGCGCATGCCATCCGCATCGTCGGTTTCTCGGGCGCGACCTTCACCAATGCGCCTAATGCCGGCGCCATATTCCTGGTGCTCGACGATTTCGCCAAGCGCGCCAAGGATCCGCGCCAATCGGCGGCGGCCATCCAGGGCGCGCTGTTCGGCAAGTTCGCCGCCATTCAGGACGCCTTCCTGGTGGTGATCCAGCCTCCCTCGGTGCAGGGCATCGGCAATGCCGGCGGCTTCCGCATGATGGTGGAGGACCGCGGCGGCGGCGGTCCGGCGGCGCTGCAGCACGCGATCTATGCCATGATGGGCGCGGCGGCGCGAACGCCTGGCCTCAGCCACGTGTTCTCGCTGTTCGAGACGCAGACGCCCGAGCTCTATCTCGATATCGACCGCACCAAGGTGCAGATGTTGGGCGTGAGCATGCCCGAGGTGTTCAATACGCTGCAGGTCTATCTCGGCGGCATCTATGTCAATGACTTCAACCTGTTCGGCCGCACCTTCCGGGTGCAGGCGCAGGCCGACGCGCCCTACCGGCTGGATGCCAAGGACGTGTTGAACTTGCGGGTGCGTAACGACAAAGGTGAAACGGTGCCGCTCGGCTCGTTCACGACCGTACGCTACACGTCCGGTCCCTATCGCGTGCCGCGCTACAATCTCTATCCGGCCGCCGAACTCGACGGCCAGCCGGCGCCCGGCTACAGCCAAGGCCAGGCCATCGACATCATGGAGAAACTGGCGGCGAGGGTGTTGCCGCCCGGCTTCTCCTATGAATGGACCACGCTCGCCTTCCAGCAATTGCGCGCCGGCGAAACCGCGATCTTCGCCTTCGCGCTCGGCGTCATATTCGTGTTCCTGGTGCTGGCCGCACAGTTCGAAAGCCTGACGCTGCCGCTGGCGGTGATCCTGATCGTGCCGATGTGCCTGGTGGCATCGATCGTGGGCGTCGTGCTGCGCGGGCAGGACAACAACATCCTCACGCAGGTCGGTTTCATCGTGTTGATCGGTTTGGCGGCGAAGAACGCCATTCTCATCGTCGAATTCGCCAAGCAACTCGAGGACCGCGGCAACGACTCGCGGCAGGCGGCGCGGCAGGCGGCGCGGCTGCGCTTCCGTCCGATTCTGATGACGTCGCTCTCGTTCGTCCTGGGCGTCTCGCCATTGGTCTGGGCGGTCGGCGCCGGCGCCGAGCTGCGGCAGGTGCTCGGCACGACGGTGTTCTCGGGTATGATCGGCGTTACCATCTTCGGCTTGATCTTCACGCCGGTCTTCTATGTGGTGGCGCGCTGGCTCGCGACCAGAACCGCGCGCCGGCGTCGCGGTACCCAAGCTGAACCTGGACACACGCATCACGGTTGAGAGGTCGCCATGACATCGATGAAGTTCGGATTCGGTCAGCCGCTCACCCGCAAGGAAGACGATGCGCTGGTGCGCGGGGCCGGGCGCTATATCGCCGATGTCGCGCCTGAGGCGACGCTGCATGCCGTAGTGGTGCGCTCGCCGCATGCGCATGCGCGATTTGCGATCCAGGATCTTACCCGCGTGCGCAAAATGCCGGGTGTGCGGCTGGTACTGACCGCCGACGACATCGAGGAGCTCGGACCTTTGCCGACGCCGGGCGTGATTCCCGGGCCGCACATCGATGTGCCGTTTTATCCGATCCTGGCGCGCGACGTGGTGCGGCACGCCGGCGACGCGGTCGCCTTCGTGGTCGCCGACACGCTCGACGGCGCGAAGGACGCGGCCGAGGCCATCGCGATCGATTGGCAGCCGCTGCCGCATGTGATCGGCGCGATGGCGGCGCTCGAACAAAGCGCGCCGCAAGTGTGGCCGGACCGGCCCAATCTTGCCTTCGAGACGGACATGGGGAACGCGGCGGCGACCCGCAAGGCTTTCGCGGAGGCCGCGCGCATCGTGACGA
>JAKAMD010000063.1 GCA_021823875.1 Pseudomonadota bacterium
ATCGCACCGGCATTGAAGGGGTTGACGCGTAGCGGTGCGAGCATTTTGCTCATTACGGTCATTCCGGGCGGCTTCCTCGTACATCTCAGCAGCGGCGTCATCGTCAGCCTCGTGCACGGCTATATCTGGGACAAAGGTAGCGAGAACAAGGAGGTGATTCTCGCTAAGCTCAAGGAATGCCTCGGGGGCCTGGGCGACACCACACAAGAGCTTCTGGCCCTCTCGGGCACAGCTTCCGATAGCAATTCTAAGTAAGCTTTTTAGAAAATAACGTCGCACATTTCGACGCTGTGAAATCCAGCAAAACTTTCCTTGTTGTAGATTCGTCATGCCCGCGCTTGTCGCGGGCATCCACGCCTTTAAGGCATTGCGCGTTGCAAGACGTGGATGGCCGGGACAAGCCCGGCCATGACAAATATAGCTGGCCGCTTCGAACGGTCGTGCTCTAATATTTCGCGGTCAAGTCCCCGCCGGAGTGTCCTCATGCAGTTGCAGCCGCCCAAAGCCTTCACCCTGTCCGCGCATGGCGCCGAGATGCCGGCGATCGGCTTCGGCACCATGACATTCCCCCGCCCCTGCGCTGAGCTGGTGGCGGCGGCGATCGCCTGCGGCTACCGCATGATCGACACCGCGCGCAAATACGGCACCGAAGCGGAGGTCGGCGAAGGCATCCGCGCCAGCGGGATCAAGCGCAGCGAATTGTGGGTCACCACCAAGGTGACCGAATTGGACGCGCGCGAGGCGGACTTTCTCAAGTCGGCCGAGACCAGCCTGAAGACTCTTGGTCTCGACTATGTCGACCTCCTGCTGGTGCACTGGCCACAACCCAAGGTGCCGTTCGCCGAGACGCTGGGCGCGCTCGCCAAGGCCAAACGCGCCGGCCTCGCCCGCCATATCGGCGTGTCGAACTTCACGCTCGCCATGCTGGACGAGGCCTGGCGCGTCTGCCCGGAGCCGCTGATCACCAACCAGCTCGAGTATCATTGCTATCTGCCGCAGGACCGCATGCTGGCCGCGCTCAAGCGCTACGGCATGATCCTCACCGCCTATTGCCCGGTGGCGCGCGGCGAACTGCTCAACGATCCCGTCGTCGGCGAGATCGCCAAGGCGCACGGCAAGACGCCCGCGCAAGTGGCCCTGCGCTGGCTGATCCAGCAGCCGATGGTGGCGGCGGTGCCGCGCGCGCTCACCAAGGAACACATCACGGAAAATCTCGACGTGTTCGATTTCGCGCTCAGCGACGAGGAGATGACGCGGCTGTCAGCCTTGCGCGCCCGCCGGCTGCGCGTGGTCGATCCGCCCGAGCGAGCGCCGAAATGGGACGAGGAGCCGCTGGCCTGAGGGAGCGCGCGGCGGCGCGTACAACGGCATTGAGAGATGGCAGCCCGTTCGTGGGCCGACCGCCTTACGCCACCAGCGACGTCGGCAAGGCTCTACGGATCAATTCGCTGGGCGGCACAACGCCTTGCGGATGAAGGTGATCGAGGGTCTCGAACTCGTCGCCGCAATGCCAGCAGCACCAGAAATGATGGATCTCCTGCACGGTGACGAATTCCGAACGCTCGGGCGCAAACGCATCCTCTCCGCATTTGGGGCAATGGATAGAATGCCGCAGGAATGCGATTGTCGTCATCGACGGCCTCCTTTTTGTCGTTCTTGTCCCGCACGGAAGCATGGGAATATGTGTAAGCTCGCGAGCTTTGTCGGCGGTTGCAATGATCTGGATCAAGGTGCAGCGCACACTTTAATTGTGCGTCGCGATTAGAGATCAGACGAACGCCGCACGGCAATCCCCTGCAAAGCAGTACCGGCTTGGACGTCAAGGCGGCGAGCAGTACCGCCGAGCAGAAGCTTCCGCCATTGCGGTCTCCCACACACGCAGCGTCCTGGTGGCTTGCGCCTCGGGCCGCGGCAAGCCGAACCGCTGACGGCCCGCCGTCCGCCCCGATTTCAAAGGGCCGGCGATACCGCTTTTGATTGCAATGGTCGGCCGGGGACCCGTTCCGCCTTTTGACATAAGCCAATGCCGAAACCCCGCCGTTGGCTAGCGTTTCAACCCCTTGTTCGGTCACGTGCATGGGGGCGACAATGGCTTCACGCTGGCTGCGCTGGACGCTGGCTGCGATCGTGGTGCTGCTGGCGATATTCGTGCTGCTGGCGATCGATCCGTCCGGCAGCCTTCTGTTTCGCACCATCGGTCTGATCGGCATGGCGCTTTTCGCGCTGTCGGTCGTGATCATGCTGCTGACTTTCCGCAAAGCGCGCCGCTTGTCGCCCAAAGCATTGCTGTTTGCCGCCGCCATCAGCGTCTTGTGCACGAGCTTTTTCTTCATGCTTGCGGGGATGCCGATTTCGGGTGGCGCCGTGGTGCTTGCCACCGGGGCCGGCGCGATGGTCGGCATCGGCTGGGCGATGACCAACCTGCTGTTCGTCGACGGCGACATGGTGCGCGCGCGCGGCGATCTTTGGTTCCTGGCGGTGTGGGGCGTTTCGCTGGCATTGCCGCAACTCGCTGCCCTCATCGGTGGACGCACCCCTTATGCGATCGCGGTGGTGTCGTTCCTCGGGATGGGACTCGCCGTCGGGAACAGCCTCGCTTTGCTGGCGCGCTATTGCCGCGTGCAAAAGCGCGCCCGCGCGCAACAGGCATCGATCGGGACGACATCATGAGCAATTTCTGCACGGCCTGCGGCGCGCGGCTTCCTGCCGAGGCGAAATTCTGTCCGGCATGCGGCGCGCCGGTCGCTACCGCGTCAATACCGTCGACGCCGGAGCCCAAGCCGGCAGCCGCTCCAATCGCACCTCCAGAGACTCCACAAGCCGCGCCGCCGGCACAGCCCTCGCGCGCCGGCCGGCGCAAGGGTTTGCTGATCGCGAGCCTCGCGGGCGGCGGCGTGCTGTTAGTGGCCATTCTGCTGATGAGCGGACCGAGCAATCCCCCGTCAACGACAAAGACAACGGCAACGGTAACGGTAGACACGCCAAGCGCCGGCGACGCCTCCGCGACAATACCGCCCGCGCCGCCCGCGGGTGCCGCCGCCGTCACGGCCAAGCGTTGGGAGCACTACACCAACACGCGTTACGGCGTGTCGCTCGACTATCCCGCCGACCTGTTCGCCATCCAGCCGCCGCCGCCCGACAATGCCGGCCGCTCCTTCGAGGCCAAGGCGCTGAAGGCACGCTTCCATGTCTACAGTCACGCCAACGCGCTCGATGCCTCGGTCGACGAATTGCAGGCCGAGGACGTGCTCGACATCGGCGACGCCAACGCCACCAAACGGAAAGGCACGGACTGGTACCAGGTCATCGGCCGGCGCGACGGCGATCTGAACGGCGAACACATCATCCGTCTCGTGGTGCTGAGCGAAGGCAATACCATGGTGCACCGGCTGGAAATCGCCATGCCGGCCGCGATCAGCGAGGCCTTCGAGCCGATCGCGACGCGCATGGTGCGCAGCCTGCGCATCGATCCGAGCATTCCGGAAAAGGCCGCGGCCAATGCGGGCTCCCAACCGGCAACGGCTGCACCCGCGACAACGGCAACTTCAGCACCGCCAGCCACGGAACGCGCGTGGCAAACCATCGACTCGCTCGGCCTCGGCTTGCAAGCCCATGGTGCGCGCAAGACCGCCGGCGTCTCGTTGCAGATTCCGGCCGACTGGCAGCGCGTGGCACTGCCGGAAAAGTTCCTGCTCGAATACGCGCCACGCGCGGACGGCGGCAAGCTGCGGCTGCTGATCGAAGCGCTCCGCGTGCCGACCAATATCCCGCTCGCGCGCGAAGCTGAGGCGATCAAGTCCACCATCAAGCCCGGCGTCGAAAACTATCAGGAACGCAATGAAACCGACACGCAAGTGGCACGACGCCCGGCGCGGCGACTGACGCTGATCTTCAAGACGATGGATGAGCCCTATCTGCTGCGGCAGCAGTATCTGCTGGTGCGCGCCGGCGGGACGGTGTTCAAAATTCTGGTGCAGGGACCGGACGCGGAGGCTGCAGCGATCGACGCGCTATTCGCGCACGTGGTCGCGACGCTGGCCGTGGCCGGATAAACCAGATGGTCCGAGGCAAGACCTTTCTTCCGGTTTTCGTCGCGCTGTTAGCGCTTACGCCGGACTGGCGCGGAGCGGCATTCGCCGATCGTGAACAGCTTTCGGATGCCTGGCCTGCCGGCAATTGGATATTTTCCTTTTACCTGCCCGACTCCTACCTGCCCAAGGGTTTCTACTACGACCCCAATGGACGCCATTTCATCTTCCAGACCGTCGATCCGGGTTGCGACGAGGCGCATTGCCGGCGCTATTTCATCGGACCGAGCGCCTACTGCGCCAATTACAGTCTGTCGGCGAAACCGGGCGAAACCACCGCGCCGATGGGGTACGGGCGCACCAACTTCACGCCACGCACCATCGGCGACGGTATTCAGGGATATTGGAACGAGAACTTCCGATCCGAGAGCGCACTGCAGAGCACCTTCGTGTTCAAGATCGGCTCCTGTGTGATGGGCCTCTATATCGACGCCGGCCAGGCGAGCCCCAAGCGCGGGCCTAAACGGTTTGCCCGCCCCAGCGAAGCGGAGGTTCTGCAAACCTATCAGCAGTTTCACGCCGCGTTTGGCCGCTACATCGCCGACCGTGGCTGGATGAAGCTCGAAGGCTCGCGTAAGAAACCGGATTTCAGCCAGAAGGCGCCACCGTCCGGCAACCAGACGGACATTCAAGAAGCACCACCTCCCAGCGCCGAGACTGAATCGCCGATTTCGGAACTCACCCCCGCTGAAATTGCCGCTGTCGCCGGTGTGGCCGGCGGCACCGCATTGCTTGGTTCGCTATTACTCTTAGGCGCATCAGGGGTGCGGCGCGACGAGGTGATCGAGGCGATCCGCGAACTGCTGCGCGGCCGCGTGCCAGAAGACCCTTACGAGGCGTGGAAGAAGAAGTACGAGGCGCTCGGCTGGCGCTATTCGGAGAAGAACGGCGTCGCGACCTTCGATCCGGTCGACGGCGCGCGCAATGAAGCGGGCGAAGTGTGGTCCAGCGCCGAAGGCGGCTTCGTGCGTGAAGGCGAGCCGCCGCCGGCCACGCCCTCGTTTGCGCCACCGAAAGACGGCGACGTGAACAAGCGCGGTGAGGTATGGAGCTCGTTCTCCGGCGGCTACGTCGAGCGCAAGACCTACGAGCAGGACATGGCGAGCCGGGCGGCGCTGGCTGAGAAGGATCGCCGCGACTTCGATGAGATGGCGCGCGGTCCCGACGCCGATGTCGCCGAACTGCATCGCAAGATCGCCGAGACACGGCAGCAGGGCGAGGCGATGCACACTTATTTCAAGGCGCGCGATCAATTGTTGGAAGCCGTCGGCGACCAGCGCATCCGCGAGGGCCTCGATGCGGCGCAGGACGAGGCCCGCTCGGGCCTGTTCGAGAATCTCAGCGGCCGGCTGCTGCAAACGCCGGCCGATTACCGCAAGGGCCTGGAAGGCCTGGTGCCGCTCGCCGATGTGATCGGCAACCAGATGCGGCCGGACTACACGCCGACCTACACCTATCTCGACGCCATGCACGACACCGTGCTGCAGACCGGCGCGCTGGCGCTCGATGCGATGGCGACCAAGGGGATCGCCAGTTCGGCGGTCAACAGCGGGCTCGCCATGCGCGACGCCGCGCGCGCCGGAGCGGACACCACCGGTGTGCTCACAGCCGGCGTCAAGGCGGCGGTCACCGACTATCTGTTCGGCAAGGCGGTTCATCTCGGCGCCGGCTATGCGGGCGACGCCTGGCGGGCGGCCCGCAGTGCCGTGACCGGCGCGGCCGAAAGCGCCGCCGACGCGCTCGGCCAGACCGTCCGGCACAGCAACGTCGCCAGCGATCTGGTCGAGCAGATGAAGCACAATTTCGACACGCTGGAGAAAGGCGTGCATCGCGACGCTTCCGGCCGCATGCGCGCTTCGATCACCGACGTACTGGAAGTGCAGAAAAACCCGCATCAGGTGCGCGCGCTCAAGCAAGGGGGCTCGTTGTCGACGCAGGAAGCCTTCAACAACACGTTGCGCAACGAGGTCTACAAGCCGCACGACCAGATGCTGCTGGAACGGTTGCGCCAGACCAATCCGGAGCTCGCCGACAAGAAGCTGATGGTCCACGAGTTCCGCACGCCGGGCAAAAGCGCCAATCCGATCAATACCGACCGCGACTTCCGGGTGCTGATGCAGAACAACGAAGGCAAATGGGTCGAGGTGCCGAAGACCCAGTGGGAGAAGCATTCCAACGATGTGTTCGGCGAATTGACCTACTTCGACCGTTCGAAATGCCCGCAGAACATGACGCTCGACCAGCAGAAAGCCTGGTGGGCCGAGCAGCACGGTCATACGCCGACCGACCGCGCCTTCCGCGAGGCGAGCCGCGATTACTCCGACCAGGCGATCGATCTGATCACCGGGCGGCGCACGCAGACTGCCCAGCCGCGCATCGCCGATCTCAAAGATATCGCCTCCGGCAAGGTGCCGCCGCCGGCGCAACCGGTGAAGCTCGCCGATCCACAGGCGCTGGCGCAGCAGTTCCGCGACAAGGTCGACGGCAATCTGCGGCGCGGCGATCCATTCGAGGCGATCGCGCAGGCGCAGAAGGGCGTCGATACGCTCGACACGGTGCGCAAGGCCTATACGACGCAAGGCCTGCCGGCCGGCGAACTGCCGGGCAATCTGCGCCAGGCGATGGACCTGGTGAAACAATCGAACCTGCCGGTGCATCCCGACGCCGGAACGCTGCACCGGCTCGAAAACGATCTCGGCCGTCTCGGCTTCAGCGGCCTCGACGACTTCAGCCACAAGCTGTCGAGCCAGTTCGAGGGACTGAAATGGTCACATTAGTACGCAGTGGAGCGATGGCATGCCGATGATCGCCCCCGATCCCGCCGTGATCGACCGCGCCATCAAGGCCGGGCAGCTGCCGGAGGCATTACGCGCCGGCCTCGCCGATCCACCGGCACGTATTGCGCTGACTTTGGTGACCCGCGACGGCGTACGGCGGCTCGATTGTTATACGGTCGCCGGCACCGCCCCCAAGCTTGCCGCCGTCACGTCCAGCGGCAATGGCAAGGCGGCGGCGACCTTCCCGCTCGAAAATGCGGCCATTGAGGCGTTGTTGAACGAGACGCTCGGGCTTGATGCTCCGCTCGCCGAGCTTGGCATCGACAAAGACCTGGATGGCGCGGCGTTGTGGGCGCTCGCCGCCATGGCCGATGCCCATCGCCAGCGCGAATTGGAAAGCCTGCTGGCGCGCACGCCGGCGCGTCACGTCGCGGTCGACGAGGATGCGATCTATCTGCGCGTGCTCGACGGCGCCGCGCTGCCAGATCCGCGTTGGCTGTCCGGCCTGCTGACGCAACTTCTCGGCCCGGGCGATGTCAGCGAGGCGCGGTTACAAACCGGGCTCGTCGGTTTGGCGCGCGCCGGCCTAGTGGCTGAAGACGAAGATGGCTTATGGGCGGCGCGGCCGGAATTCGCCACCGCTTTCGCGCAACTCGAAGTGCCGCTGGCGGGCGCGATGCTGTCGATCGATCGCCGCACCGGCAACGGCATCGACCATGGAACGCTGGCTTTGCTGCGCACGCTTTCGGCGGGCTGGACCGTCGAACCGCACGGCACGGGTGAAGCCAGCGGCGTGCGTCTGCGCTCGATGGGGCGCGATGCCATCCGCAGCATCACGCACGCGGCGCTGACACGTGCGCTGCAGGCGGAGCTTACGTCGGCTAAGACGGTGAATACCGGTGAGACGCGCAGCTTCTGTCCGCAGTGCGGGCGGCCAACCGCCGCCACCGACCGTTTCTGCGGCCAGTGCGGCGTCAAGCTCGGCTGACCGCGGTACGCCACGCTCCGTAACTTCTCGACGTCTAAAGCTGAGGGAATACCTGAAACGGATTACAAAAAGACATTGGCGGCTTGTTCCCACCATGTCCGGCATAAGACCGCTGGGACACTCTTACCAGACCCAAGCTGCCGCTTTATTGCCGCGGCAAAAGCCCGAACGCGGGGGGCGGAATGCGCCGTTTCGACGCTGCCTCGTAGGCCGAAGCGATCTTGAGCAGCACGTCCTCTTTGCCAGGCTCGACACGGAAGACGAGCGAAAACGGCAGCCCCGGTTCCGGGATTGTCGTTGGCTTGTCGGACGCGGCCGATACGTAGCGCTTGCGGTCGGCGCTCAGTTTGAAGACCGGATCGTAGACGGTGGTGACATAGCCGGCCGGGATCAGCACCTCAGTCAATCCGGCATTCGGACCATTGAAGCTTTCAGGCCGCAGGTTGGAGACGATGTCGTACTGATAGGCGCCCCCGATCAAGGCTGGCGGCCATGGGGTGTGCAGTCGCACCAGAGCGTCGAGACGGTTCTCCAGGATCACCATCATATCGACACGGCGCAACAGCTCGCGCAGCATGATGCGTTCGTTCACGCCTTGGCGCTCCCCCAACGGGTTGCGCATGTCCGCGATGTCTTCCCAATTCCGGAATGCCGCGCGCTGATCGTCGCCCCAGAACTTGGAGCGCGCATTCAGGGCCGCCCAATCGGTGAGCGTCTCGGTGAACCCCCTCGCCTTCCAGTCCTCGGCGCGACGCGACAGGTATTGCGAGATATGGAAGCGGAATCCGTTCGCCAGCGCCTGGTGCTGCACGGTTGCGAGGCCGAGGTTCGAGGGCGGCGCGAGCCGCCCATCCGCCAGAGCGACCATGTAGTCAATCGGCTGCATTGTTCCGCTGCCGAACACTTTGCCGGGCGCGAATTCGGTCGGCGCGATCGCGGCAGCGAATTCCCTGAAAACCGGCTGGCCGTCCGCGCCAAGCCGATACAGGATATCGGGCATGATCAGAGGAATCAGCCGAGCCAGCGCGCGGCGAAAATCGACCGTCATTTGCTCGATATCGAGATCGGGCGTCCAGCGTGGATCGGACGATTCGACCAGGGTTGCCCCGAGGTGGCCGCCGAGCATCGATTTGATTTCCTGGGCGGCGGCCGTGACGATCGGCTCTTCGGTCTTGGAGCCCTCGGGATAGACCATCGACTCGCGGATGATGCCGATCCGCAGGCCGGCGAGCGCGGTTTTGTTCCCCGGCATGGCGGCGTGGCTGGCATAGGATGTGTCGAGAACGGACGAACGTGGCACGGCGGTCCAGGCATCGCGCGGATCGTAGTAGCCCGCCTGCGGGTCTTTGAGGGCGTCGAGCACCTTGGCGCAGTCGGCGATTGTACGGCACAAGATTCCGGTACGGTCGACATGAATGTCGGCCCCGATGGCGCCGCCGTGGAAGCTCAACATCGCCTTGTGCGGCAGAATGAGCGCGATCGCGTTGTGGTTGGCGGGACCGCGGCAGGATGCGCGCGTCTCCTCGCCGAGGCTTGCCATCACCAGATTGGCGCTGACCGACGAGCCCGAGCCTGAGCTGGAGCCAAGCGAAGCGGAACGCGTAGTGTCATAGACATTGGAGGGATTGCCGCCCCAGGTGCTGCGCTGAAAGCCGAGGGTCGATGGCAGTATTTTGTCGGGCTTGTGCTCGCCGCCGGGATCACCGGCGCGGCCATTGTATTCGGTGCACAGTGCCTTGGCGAAGATAATGGCGCCCTTGTTGCGCAACTGTTCCACCAGCGTGTGATCGCGCGCTGGAAAGTCGATATCGTAGGCGGCATCGCCGCCGCCGGTCGAACGCATATCTTTGGTGTCGAACGGATCCTTGAACGAGAACACAACGCCGTACATGGGCATTTTTTCGAGGTCGGGATTGCGTCCGTATGTGGCGTCAAGTTCGGCCGCGGTTTCGAGCGCGTCGGGCAGACGGCGAAAAATCTCGCACACCGGCGGCGCATCGGGCGGCAGCGGGCCCTCCGAGGGATGCCGGTCGTAGTCGCCCCGGCAGGTGACTGAGCGCTCACCACGAATGTTGAGCGTCGCCAGCGCATTGAGCTGACCCGAATTCGGAATGCCTCTGATCATGCCAAACTGTTGATGCACGCTCGGATCCGAACTCGTCGGCTCCATGCGTCCATGCTCCAGCGGCTTGCCCTCGTACTTGTTCAGATCGGGCAAGAATGAAGAGGCTTTCACGGTCTCGGTCGGAAATTCGAGCGGCGCCCCTGCCCGCACCGTGCCACTCGCCGGCGGCACCGGCTTTCCGTCCTCCGTGGCCAGCGCGCTCGATACCCCGTTGTAGGCGCGAGCACGAGCAATATAGTGCCGGACGATTTCGACGACTGTGATTTCTCCGGCCTGGATCGCCCGATGCATTTCATCGATCGTCGCTTCTTCGAGACAAAACGCCTTCTTCGCCGCGATCTTCGCATCCATCATAGGACTTCCATACTGTTGAATCGGTACGTGGCGATCCGAGTCGTGTTTGCGATTACGATAGCACTGCGGACGCCAGAACAAACGATGATATGACACCTCATCAAGAGACAATTATCGCTACCCGCAGTTGCGCTACCAAACAAAGGGCAGCATTCCGGGCTCGCTGAGCAGAACCACAGCGCTTCGTCTGTTGGCCCCTTCCATGCATCCCGCGCTCGATTTGAATAGAGCCAACCGGCGCAGCTTTGCACATGGCGCAATGGAACCATGAATGGAGATCGCAACAAAGCAGACGCCGCCAATGCGCCTAAAACCGCTGCTGCCTGCAGTTACCTTTAAAGAATACAAAGTTGCTGCATGCGAGGGCGCATAGCTACAAATTGCGACTCCGAAGCATTATCGCGCCGGTTCGTTTCTTGACTTCACCAGCGCCGACTTCACGCTGGCCACGTGCTCCCGCATCAAATTCTCGGCGCGGCGGCCAGGGCATCTCGGTGCAATCATGATTTTTGGAGGCGGCTTAACCAAGACGCTGATGACTACCGCGAACTCGCGCTCAACTTTCAATATTGAAACCGAAATCTTCGTCACTGTGGTGTTCGCAAACGACGCAAGGCATTAAATTGTCTTAGCTATCGATAATTCTCGGCCTGCAGTCTAAACATCTGAGCATAATTACCGTCTCGCGCCATCAGTTCTTCGTGCGAGCCGCTTTCGCCGATCCGCCCATTGCTCAAGACGTAAATCCGGTCGGCCGTCCGGACGGTCGACAACCGATGACTGATCAAGATGGTCGTGCGGCCCTGCGCGAGGTCGCGAAATTTGCGGAACACTTCATGTTCGGCAGCGGGGTCGAGCGCACTGGTCGGCTCGTCCAGCACCAGAATCTGCGAATCGCGAATGAATGCGCGGGCCAAGGCAACCTTCTGCCATTCGCCGACGCTCAGCTCGCATTCGTCGTCGAACCATTTGCCAAGTTTCGTATCGTAGTGCCGCGGGAGTTTGCCGATCAGGCCATCTGCGCCGGCCGCCTGTGCCGCCCCGATGATCCTTTGGTCATTCAGCGGAAGCTCGACGTTTCCGAGCCAAATATTTTCGCGCAAGGTCAAATCGTAGCGGGCGAAATCCTGGAAAACCACCCCAATCTGGCGGCGTAAGACGGCGGGATCGAATTCACGCAGATCAACGCCGTCCAGCGTGATGGTTCCGGCTGTCGGATCATACAACCGGCACAGCAGCTTCACGAATGTGGACTTGCCGGCGCCGTTCGGCCCGACCAGCGCAATATGCTCACCCGGACGGATGGTCACGGTGACATCATCGAGAACCAGCCGGTCGGAACTACTGTAGCCCATGTTCACATGGTTGAATTCGATTCCCTGCTGGAGCGGACGGGGGACCGGCCGAGCGACCGCCGGAGCAACGACGCGTGGCTGGACACTAAGAAATTCGAACAGATTGCCGAGGAATAGCGTGTCTTCGTACAGGCGCGCCACTGCACCAAAGACGTCGCGCAAATATGTCTGGCTGCTTTGGAAGGCCTGAAAATACATCACGAGGCTGCCGATCGTGATCGCGCCAGACACGGTTTCGCCGGCGATGTAGGCAAGCGCGCCAAAGATCGCCAGGATGCTTGCAATCTCTCCGGCCAACTCTCCGATCGCGCGGCTCGCCGTCAAACGCAGGCGCAGACGGCGCAGATTGCGACGCAATTCGTTGAGCCGCTGAATGAAAATTGCGCCGAAATCGAACAGCCGCACTTCCTTGGCGTGGGCATCTCCGGAGAGCAGCCCGTGATAATACCAGGACTGGCGCTCCGCCGGCGTAACCGACCGTTGCCATTCATAAAGGCGGCGCGAATAGCGCAGCCGCAACAGCGTTCCCGGTATGGCCGCGGCGATCAGAACAACTGCGATCGCCCAATGCAGAGACAGCAGCAGACCGACAAGCGCAATTAAGGCCACACTGCTCTGTGCGAATTGCGCTAGACCGTTGACAACGCGCATCGGCCGATAGGACGCCTCTTGCTGCGCGCGGTGCAAAGTATCGTAGTAGGCAGGATTTTCGTAATGGGCCAAATCGACGGCGATGGACTTGGTGAGCAGCAACGAC
>JAKAMD010000478.1 GCA_021823875.1 Pseudomonadota bacterium
CGATCTGCGGGCGCGAGCCGTGCACCAGCACCAGGCGGATGCCGGTGCTGCGCAAGAGATTGATGTCCTGCGTGAGCACGCCGAACTTGCCGTCGGCAACGACTTCGCCGCCGAAGGCGATGACGAAAGTCTTGCCGCGGAAGGCGTTGAAATAAGGCGCCGCGGAGCGGAACCAGGCGACGAACTGGCTATGGACGGTGGTCGGCATGCGCGGTACCAGGGGCCAAAACGCCATTCTAAGTCAGTTGCCGCCGCCTTCCAAAAGCTGTTTGACCGCGCCGCGATATGCGCTCCTTAATGCGCCGCGAGGTCGCTGCGCTTCTGCTCGAACTCCGTCTTGTCGATCTCGCCCCTGGCGTAGCGCTCGCCGAGAATGTCCAGTGCCGTCTTCTCGCGCAGTCTGGGCTCGCTGCTCCCGGGCCTCGCACTAAACCCACGCACCAGCACCACGATCGCGGCGATGATCAATCCCCAGAACAACAGCATGCCGATGCCCATTCCGCCGCCCCAAAGTCCGTATCCGTTGTATCCCCACATCATGTCTCACTCCTTTGGAGACGAGGCGGCGCCGTCGCCGCCTCGCGTCCATGTTGTTAGCGAAAACGTCCGCCGCGGCCGCCATAGGCCTGCTGGCAGTATCCCGGACCGTATCCGCCGAAGCTCTGATCCGCGATCGCCTTCTGTTCCGGCGTGAGCGCCGCGTAAAGGTCTTTCAGCGCGGTGGCGTTGGCTTCCGCCTCGGCCTGGCGTTGTTTCAGGATTTCCGTTCGCTGCGCGAGGAATTCCGGCGCCGAGCCGGCGCTGCGCGCCTGCTGCATCTTGGCGAACCATGCCTGCCGGTTTTCGCTCTGCTGCTTCGCGTTCTTGGCAAACGCCTGCCATGCAGCATCCTGCTTGGCGGTGATCCCCAACTCGGTCTTCAGCCCTGCGAGATTGTCGTCGACACTGGCGCCGAACCTGGCCTGCGGCCCCATGCCGTAGCCCGGACCGTAGCCGCCCATCATCCCGGGCCCCATGCCGTATCCGGGACCGTAGCCGCCCATGTGCCAGCCTGGGCCGTAGGGTTGCGCGCTGACTGCGGCCGCCGCCAGTCCGAGGGACAAAGCTGCACCGATAGTGATCAAAACTTTTGTTGCTCGTTTCATGATCCATTCTCCATTAAATGAACTTGGGAAGTCTGCGAGATCCGAGAGCCTCCTTTGGCTCTATCAGTCGCGCCGGTTCCCATTCGATCACGCGAATGTAAATGGCGTGTTGTCTTGTTGTACGCTGAGGTAGCGCCAGCGCGGCGTGTTACTCTGCGTTACAAATCAATCCGGCCGGCACTGTGTTTGACCTGAATCCTGATCGGGTCAGACCGACAAGCGGCGCCGGGGATGGGCGAGATCAGAGTTAGGCGTCTGCCGCAGGAAAGGTGATGTCGAAGCGAGTCAATCCGTTCGCGGACTCGATCCGGATCGTCCCCTTGTGCGCCTCGACGATCGATTTCGTGATCGCCAAGCCGAGGCCTGCACCCTCGCTGGCCGCTTTGTGGCGGGAAGGGTCGACCCGGTAGAAGCGGTCGAACAGCCGCGGCAGATGCTCCGGCGCTATGTCCTCGCCCGGGTTTTCGACGCAAAGCCCGATTTCGCCGGACGCGCGCTGCTCGATCAGCACTGTTACCGAACCGCCGCGCAGCGTGTGCCGTATAGCGTTCGAAAGCAAATTGCTTAAGGCGCGGCGTATCATCAAGCGGTCCCCCGGAATGCTCCCGGCTCCCGCGACAACCAGGCCGACCCTATGTTCCTCCGCAAACGCTTCGTAAAAGGCGAACAGATCGCGCACCTCGGTCGCCAGGTCGACCGGTTCGCTGCTCGGCACGATCAGCCCGTTGTCCGCCTTCGCCAGGAACAACATGTCGGCAATCATGCGTGCCAGCCGTTCGTACTCTTCCAGATTCGAGTACAACACTTCCCGGTATTCGTCGGCCGCTCTCACCTTGCTGAGCGCCACCTGCGTTTGGGTCATCAGATTGCTGATCGGTGTGCGCAGCTCATGCGCCAGATCGGAGGAGAAGTCGGTCAGGCGCTGGAACGAGCCCTCCAGCCGCGCTAGCATGCCGTTGAACTCGAGCGCGAGATCGACCAACTCCGGGGGCACCGATTCGGGCGGCAGGCGCTCACCCAGGCGGCTTGCGGATATCCCTTGGGTCAGCTGTGCGAGTTCGCGCACCGGCGCGAGTCCCCGGCGGGCTGCGATCCAGCCGAGCAGCGCGGTCAGCGCGATGCTCGCCGTGATCGCCAGCCATAGGCGTTCGTGGAAGGCGCGCATGAAAACCCGGTGATGCTCGGTGTTGACCGCGACCGCCACAGTGACTGGCGGCTGACCGGAGATGCCGGTGAGCGCTGCTCCGGCGATGCCCCGGTATCCCTGCCCATCCTGTTCCCACACCACCGGGTTTGTGTGTGCGGACGGCCCAAGGGGCGGCTGGCTCCGGAGCAGTGCGTCCGGAAATGCCGCGCCCGGTGACAGGAACAGCAGTTTGCGCTCCGGTCCGACTACGGCGACAGATAGGACGTGGTGCCCGACCAAGGCGTCGGACAGCTTGTCGGGCACGAGTGTCATGCCGGCCGGGGTGCGCACCTCGGCCAGTGTGTGGCGCACGAGTTCCAGTTTGCCGCTGAGTTCGTCCAGGTCCAGTTGTTCGAAATGCGCTTCTACCAAAGTGCCTATCAGGTAGCCGATCACGATCAGCACGGCCGTCGAGGCCGTGGAGAAGAACAAGGTGAGGCGGAAGGTTATCGACTTGGGTCGCATCATGCCGGCGCCGGAATTTCGAGCAC
>JAKAMD010000479.1 GCA_021823875.1 Pseudomonadota bacterium
CGACGCGGGCCTTGCCGTCGGGCGCGACCCATTGGCGGGTGAGCGCCGCCGGTAGGCTTTCCTGCGTGATCGGCTGCGCTTGCAGCGCCTGGCGCAGGCCGTCGAGATTGATTTGCAGCGGCACGATGAAGGCCGCCTGCGCCCGGTCGCGCACCGCCTTGTCCGCATCGGCCAGCCGCACCAGATCGCCGGCCAGGCGTTTGGCGGCCGCGGCGCCTTTGCCTTGCGCGCCGCCAGCGAGCTTGTTCAGTTGCTCGGCGCTCGTGCGCAAGGCCGCGACACGCTCCGCGTCGCTCGGTGCCGGCCCGGCGGGGCGTTGCAGCGCCGGTCCGAGCTTGCGGTCGAGCTCCTGGATCAGCGCGAGCTTCTGCGGCTGATCCGACGGCACGAAGTCCTGCAAGGTGACCGCCTGCATGACCTCCGGCAGCTTGCGCAGGCGCTCCGCCGCGGTCACCGCTTGCGCCAAATTCGGCATGATCACATCGGCCGCATTGACGCCGGCGTGCGGATCGTCGCGCAGGTCGAGATAGGTCGCGATCGACTCGACCTTGGCGCTGCGCAAATGGATCGGGTCGAAATCGAAATGCAGGAAATACAGCAGCGGCAGGCCGAGCACCGCGATCCCGACGGTGCCGCCGATCACCAGGACCCGGTACTTCTGTAGAAAACGATCGACCGGCGCCAAGGCGTGATAGCCAACCGCGTCGGGCTCGCCGGGCGGGTTCAAGACGGTCAGCAGGGCGGGCAAAAGCGTGATGCTGGTCAGATAGGCGATCACCATGCCGACGCCGGCGATTTGGCCCAGCTCAGCCACGCCGCGATAATCGGTCGGCAGGAATGACAAGAACCCGGCCGCCCCCGCCGCCGCCGCCAAGGTCAGCGGCACCCCGACATGGTCGGCCGCCAGCACCAGCGCCTCGTGGAGATTGGGGTCTTTGTGCCGCTCGGCGCGATAGCGCACCGAAAACTGAATTCCGAAGTCGACGCCCAAGCCGACAAACAAGACGGCAAAGGCGACCGAAATCATGTTCAGGGCATGCACCATCATGAGCCCGAGCGCCGCGGTGATGGCCAGTCCGACGAACAGATTGACGAACACCGCCGTGATGATGCGCGCCGATCTCAGCGCCAGCCACAGGATGACCAGCACGACCACGACGGTGCCGATGGCATTGGCCCACGCCCCCTGCTCAACGGTGGCGAATTCCTGGTCGCCCATCGGCACCGGACCGGTCAGCCGCACGCGCGCCTGATCGCGCCCGGCCAGATCGAGCTCGGTCGCGGCGTGCCGGATGGCGTCGCTCGAGGCTTTGCCCGGCTGCAGCGCCGAAAAATCCAGGACCGGTTGAATCTCGATGAAACGCCGCCGCTCGCTCACCGTCGCCGGCTTGCCGCTCATCATCTCCTGCCAGGAGAAACTGGCCGGTCGGCTAGCCAGCACATTGTCGAGCGTGTCGGAGGCCATCGAGAAGGGCCGCGCCAGATCGTCCAGCGTCACCGCGTGATATTGCACGCCGGCAATCGCAAGCGCGATGGCCCGCGTCAGGCCACGCAAGCTTGGATCGCGTGCGAGCCCGCTGATCATCGGCATGGCCTTGCCCAAGCCATCGGTCATCCGTTTCAACTCGGATGTCGACTGGAACAGCCAGCCATTGCGGACGAAGAAGGGGCTGCCGCTCAGATCGTTGACCGCATGAAACAGTTTGGACTGGCCGGCCAAACGTTCGGCCAGCTTGCCGCTGGCGGCGGACGCCAGCTCCGGCGTCGGTGCGTCGATGACGACCAGGGTCGACGACAGATGGCCGGGAAAAGTCTTGTCGAGTTGCGCCTCACGCTGGCGAAAATCGAGATGAGGCGAGAGCAGTTTGTCGATGTCGGTGGAGATGGCGAAATGAGTGGCGAAATAGGCTGCCGAAGCGGCCGCAGCGCCAAAGCCCACCAGAATGATCAGCCACGGCAAGCGGGTGCAGAATCGAACAATTCCGACAACCGCGGACCTAAGCATGGAACAGTCGCTTTCGAGCCAATTTCAGGCTGCCGCGGTGTGGTGCGGCGGGAACCCGTAACGCCAGCCGGAACGTGTTGTCGGTGTTGTCCGCGGCACGACGTTGACCGCAGGCAGGCGGCACGCAAGACGCTGCCAATGCGGCGTTTTGATGCCGGACGGGTCTCGCTCCTACCGCATTCGGCGCTCGGAGGGAACCGCCCGGTCGCGGCAACCGGCCGCGATCGCAGGAGATTGGCGTTACCATTGTGAATCAGATGCTTAGCCACGACCGCTCGCCGACTAGTGCGCGGGCAACGGCTCAGGCGGTTTCGGCGGCCGCTTTCGCGGCAGAGGCGTTGGCAGCGGCTTATTCGGCCGCGGCAGCAGGTTCGGCAGGTATTTCGCCAAGACCGTGGGATCGAGTTCAGCCTCGGCGGCATCCGGCAGCCGATACCAAACCTCGTCGCGCCCCAGCAGGGAGATGCCGATATAGCCGCGCAGGGTCAGCACCTGCCCATCCGGGCTGAGCCTCATCTTGGCCTGATAGATGGTGCCGTCGGTCGGGTCGAGAATGTTGCCATCCTCATAGCTCAGTCCGTCCCGCTTCATGCCGCGCACGAAAGACAGGCCGAGATAGGGAGCATTGCGGCGATCGTCGGTGCAGCGGCTGCAGATCGGATGGCGCGGCTTGCCGGGCTTGGGGAAGATTTTGGCGATCGCCCCTTCATAAGTCCCGTCCGGATCCTGCACGAACAGGAACCAGCTCACCACCTGGCCGTCGTCGGCCCGCTTCTCCCAGAGACCGGCGACCGTCGGCTCCCCGGCTTGCCCGACA
>JAKAMD010000480.1 GCA_021823875.1 Pseudomonadota bacterium
CTGCGCAATCGCGTGACCGCTCCGGCCGCAAGGCCACTGGCGGCAAAAGAATAGCGCCGGCCAGCTCGCAAAGAACCGGTCGGCGCGTCAGGCGAGGCGCGGCTCAATGTTTCGGCGCGATTCCGATCTCGGCGTAGTACTTCAGCGCACCGGGATGGAACGGTACATCCTTCATCACCGTCGCCATGTGATTGGGATCGAAAAGCGCGAACGGCTTGAAAATAGCGACAAGCCCCGACTTGTGGTCGTGCAGCGCCTTGGTCACCGCGTAGACGACGTCATCGGACACTTTTTTGTTGGTGAACAGCGCCATGTCGAAGGCAACCACATTGGTCGGCTTGCTGATGCCGTCCAAGCCCGGCTCAGGATTGACTTTGGCTACGTAGGAGCCGGGCAGTACCGTTTGCATACGTTCCAACGCCTGCGGCGAATCGTCGATCGGCAGCACGCGCAGGCCGCCGACCGTGGCGGCTGCCTGCTTGACGGCGGCAGAGCCGAGCGCGAAGAACAGCACATCGGTCTTGCCGGCGATAAAATCGTCGGCGGCGCGCTTGACGTTTGGCGCCAGCACTTGCTGAACGTCCTTGTAGGTTAGTCCGGCATTAGCAAGATGGGCAGCGATGATGCGGCCGATCGTCTTCTGCGAATCGAAGCCGGCCGAAACGCGTTTGCCCTTGAGATCGGCCAAGGACTTGATATTGGAATCGGCGCGCACGAACATTGCCACGCGATAGGGCAGCACCGCGGCCACGAGGCGAAGATTCTTTTGCGGTCCGTGCCCCTCGTAATCGCCGGTGCCAGTGACGAAGAACGCCGTGTCGAAGGCGTTACCCATGCCAAATTCGGCGTTGCCGGCTTCGACCGCATATTCCCCCGCCAGGCTCTGCGCCTGAACGATGGCATGGATTTTAGTATTGTCGCTGATGACCTTGGCCATCGCGACGCCGGCCGAGTTGGTGTAGGAGCCGGTCGGCGTGGTGACAATGCTCACGACCTGCGCGTTGGCCGTAGCGGGCAACGCGAACGCCGCGAGACACAGCACTGCGGTTGCGAAACGTCTCATTCGATTCCTCCCGTTTTCGCTGCTAGGTGGTTAAAGGCGGCGGCAAGACCGTTTCGGTCGCCGCCATGATCACGAGTCCACTCCCTCGCGGGTTTCGGCGGCGCCGGCATCCGTCCCGTCCGGCCCAGTCGCGCGCAGTGTGTATTGGCCGTCCGCCAGACGATCCAATCGACCCGCCGCGCGCAGCTCCTCCAGCGCCAGTGCCAGTTCGCGCCCGTCGCGGCTGCCGGTCGCGCGCATGAGATCGGCAAAGAATTGCGGCCCCTGCGCCAGCGCCTCACGCAAGCTGGCGGAACCAATGCCGACGATGGCGGGCGCGCTGGTCCGGCGCTGTTGGATATTGCGCGGCCAGTTCGCCGGCGCGGTGAGATCGACTCCCAGTTTGACGGTGGTGCCGTCGGCGTCCGCCATAGGATCTTCGTAAAAGCCCGGCATGCCGGCGGCCACCACCAGATTGCGGTCGGCGCGGAAGCGGGTCGAGGTGGCCCAATGGATCTCGTGGTCGTCGAAGACATCGACATCGTCGTCGGTGACGACCACATGCTTGAAGCCCGGCAGTTTGAACAGGCAATCCATGGCTTCGCGCGCACGGGCGCGGTCGGCGCGCTTGAGCGCCACCCGCACCGACTGGAACAATGTCGAGCCCGGCGGGGCAAAGACCGCCGCCGGTTCGATACCGGCGGAGCGCAATGTGCGCCCGGCCACCAGTTCGCATAGGATGGCGGTGGCCTGATTGGTCTCCATGCGCGCCGAGTCGTGGCCGCCGTGCACGATAGTCTGATGCAGCGCGTCGGCGCGCGTGGCGATCGCCGTCACATGGAACACCGGATCGATATGCATCGGCCCGTAGAAGCCCCAGAACTCGCCGTAGGGCCCGTCCATCTCACAATAGCCCTCGGCGCCGAGATAGCCTTCGAGCACGATCTCGGCGTCGGCCGGCACCAGAATGTCATTGGTGATGCAACGCACAAAGGGCGCCGGCGCGCCGCGCAGTGACGCCAGCAGGGAAAATTCGTCGGGCATCGGCGCCTTCAGCACGCCGGCCAGGAAGTCCGCCGGATGCGAGCCGATGGCGAAGCTCACCGGTAGTGTCTCGCCGCGCTTGAGCGCGGCCATGTACATGGTCTTCAGATCGGACGTGTTGGTCAGATTGGTATGGCAGGTGGTGCGGTCGCGCAGCATCAGTCGGCGGCACCCGATATTGCGCTTGCCGCTCGTGCGATCGATGCTGAAGTCGATGGCCGCGGAGATATAGGGGCCGGCATCCAGCGCGTGCTGCAGATAGAACGGCAGCCGCGCCAGATCGATGGCGTCGCCGGTCAGCACCTGCGCATGCACCGGCGCCTCGGCGGAACCCACTTCGACGACCGGCTGCGGCGTGGTGATGCGCTGCACCACGCTGCGGGTCAGACTGCGCTCGTCGGTCTCGAACGCCATGGCCAAGCGGCGGCGGCTGGCGCAGATGCCGGCCACCATTTCCAATCCGTCCGGGCCGACATGCTCGAACCAGCTCGCCTGCGGCGTCGACTCGATTTCCTGCGCGAGCGCGGCGAGGTCGACCGGCGTGTCGACGCGCCGCACTTCACCGGCCGCCGCCAGCCGTTCGGCAAAGCGACGCAGCCGAAACTTGTCGTTATCCGGCGATGGCGCGCTCAACCCTGCCCCACATGTTGGTACAGTGCGGATCAAGTTTCGGCCCTACCCTGCACGTCCGGGTCTTACAACGCAAACACCGAGCATGCCGGAAACCTG
>JAKAMD010000481.1 GCA_021823875.1 Pseudomonadota bacterium
TCAAGGTCAGCATGGCGCGCTGGCGCGACGGACTGGTGCGCTGGCGCTGCGGGCTGCCGTCGCGCGAGGTATCGCGCCTGCGCGGCGGGATGCGGGGCCATTGGAATTGCCGCGACATCAAGCTGTTCATCGGCAAGCTCTCCTTCGATCAGCTCGATCCGGGGCGTGCCGCCCGTCTCAATGCCGTGCCCACGCGTTTCGTGCTGCCGCAGGCGAGCGTCGATGAGCTGATCGCCGCCGGCCAGGACGTGCTCGCGGCGGACCCGACCTTCCGCGCCTTCCGTCAGAGTCTCGGCGCGCTACCGGCGGTCCCGGAGAACAAGGGCCGCACCGCCGGACTTCTGAAACATTGAATGAAGTGGCGACCCCGGCAGGATTCGAACCTGCGACCCTCAGCTTAGAAGGCTGATGCTCTATCCAACTGAGCTACGGGGTCCGCGCCGCCGGTTTACGCGCATCGTGGCCGCAATGAAAGCCATTGATGCGGGGACTCCCGCCGGCGACCAGGGCGCATCATCGGCCGTATTTCAAGGTCAATAATATATAGTTTAAATAATAGCTTACCGTAGATTTCTAAAGCAGTTAATCCAATTTCTGAGCCGCCGCAGGAGCGGTTTGAGCGGCCGGCCGGAGCCGGCTTTACCCCCGACGGAAGCCACCCTCTCTTTTACTGTCAATCCGGTTTTTGCAGTCATTTCCATGTCATCCCCTCGACAGCTTGGCGCGCTGAACTGATAGTTGCTGCCGGCGGGCGATCCCGAGCGGTCTCATCCCGGTGTAGGCCGAGAAGCCGGTTTTTCGACGCAAATGGGGCGCAACGCTTGGACTGCTTCGGGAGGACATGCCGATGTTCACTCTTCTTCGCGCCGGTTTTGCGGCCGCGCTCGTCGCCCTTGCCATCCTGCCGGCACGCGCCGCCGACAATGAGAAGGCGTTCCAGGACGAAGGTCTCGCCGCCGCCGCCATCAAGCTCGAAGCGCAGATCAAGCAGGACGCCGGCACCGTGACCAAGCCGGTGGCGACGCTGCGCAAAGAAGCCGATGCCGCCTTCCAGAAACGCGACTACCGCACCGGCATGGTGGTGCTCGGACAATTGGTGACGGTCGCGCCCAATGACGCCGCCAACTGGCTGCGGCTCGCCCGCGCCGTGCGCGAGATCAAGCCGCGCGATGCGCGCGAGCGCACCTTCCTGCTCGACCGTGCCGCCACCGCCGCCTACCTCGCCTACCAGCGCGCCGGCGACCGTACCGTGGAAGCCGACAGCCTGGCCGTGCTCGGCCTTTCCATGGCCGACCGCCAGCAGTGGCGCCCCGCGCTCGACACCATGCGGCTGTCGCTGCAACTGCGCGAAACCGCCGATCTGCGCGGCCTGTATGAGCGGCTGCGGGCGGAGCACGGTTTTCGGTTCCTGAACTACACGGTCGATTCCGACGCGGCGTCGCCGCGCGCCTGCTTCCAGTTCTCCGAGAATCTGCCCGGCAAGCGCACCGATTTCTCGCCTTACGTCGCGGTGGCCGGGCAGGACCGCCCGGCGATCTCCACCACCGAGCGCCAACTCTGCGTCGAAGGCCTCAAGCATGGCGAGCGCTACGTCATCACCTTGCGCGCCGGCTTGCCCTCGACGGTGCATGAGCAGCTCACCAAGACCACTGAATTCACCATTTTCGTGCGCGACCGCAAGCCGTTCGTGCGCTTCACCGGCAAGGCCTATGTGCTGCCGCGCAGCGGCCAGCGCGGCATTCCGCTGCTCAGCGTCAACACCAAGACCGTCAAGCTTGAAATCTACCGCATCGGCGACCGCAATCTGCTCGACACCATGCTGGGCTACGATTTCCAGCGCAATCTGAGCTCATACCAGGCCGAGCGGCTGGCCACGACCAGCGGCACCAAGATCTGGAGCGGGGAACTCACGGTCGAGCCGAAGCTCAACACCGAGGTCGCCACCGCGTTTCCCGTCGAGCAGGCGGTCAAGGAACTCAAGCCCGGCGTCTATGCCATGACCGCGGTGCCCAAGGAGCAACTCGGCAACGATTATGACGCCCGCGCGACGCAATGGTTCATCGTTTCCGATCTCGGGCTGACCGCCGACACCACCCATGACGGCATCGATGTCTTCGTGCATTCGCTGGCGAGCGCTGAACCCGATGCGCAGGTCGCGGTCAAGCTGATCGCGCGTAACAATGAAGTGCTGGCCACCGCGCTGACCGACAAAGACGGCCATGTGCATTTCGCCGCCGGTCTGACGCGCGGGGAGGGCGGCCAGTCGCCGGCCGCGATCGTCGCCAGTGCCCCCGGCGCTGGAGGCGCCAACGAAAAAGCGAACGATTACGCCTTCCTGTCGCTCAAATCGCCGGCCTTCGATCTTTCCGATCGCGGGGTCGCCGGACGGCCGGTGCCGGTCGGGCTCGATGCCTTCGTCTATACCGAGCGTGGCGTCTATCGCAGCGGCGAGACCGTGCATGTCACCTCGCTCTTGCGCGACGCGCGCGGCGTGGCCGCGACCGGTTCGCCGCTCACGCTGGTGATGGAACGGCCGGATGGCGTCGAATACCGCCGCACGCTGACCGAGGATCAGGGCCTTGGTGGCCGCTCGTGGGATGTGCCGTTGGTCTCATCCTCGATGACCGGCACCTGGCGCGTCGCCGCCTATACCGATCCCAAGCGTCCGGCGATCGGCGATACCACTTTCATGGTCGAGGACTATGTGCCCGACCGCATCGAGTTCGATCTCACCTCCGACTCCAAGGGAATCTCGCCGCAGTCGCCGGCCGATCTCGCGGTTGCCGGCCGCTTCCTCTATGGCGCGCCGGCTTCC
>JAKAMD010000482.1 GCA_021823875.1 Pseudomonadota bacterium
ATGCATCGATCCGCCCAAACCGCCCGAGCAGCCCGTGCGCCGCCCGAACAGCTCGGCGACGATGGCGCGCATGGGCACGCCGCGCGCCAGCGCATGCACATGCTCGCGATAAGTGCTCACCACATAATCACCCGGCTCGGCGGCGGTGAGCACCCCGACCGCCACCGCCTCCTCACCGGGGTAAAGATGCAGAAAACCGCCGATATTGCCCTTCGCATATTCTTGCGCCAAGCGTTCTTCAAGGCGACGGGCGCGCAGCATATCGCGCAGAAAGTGCAGATGCAGATCTCGATTCATGGTGAAACCTTTCGCAATGACAGCGGCGGCATTCAGACGGCAGGCCGCGCCGCGCCGCCCCGGGGCACAACAAATTCGTCCAGCGCCTGCCGGATCGGCGTGAGGTACATCAGCGCCGGGCCGCCATGCATCAGCACGGCCATGAAACCTGCCGACATCACCTCGTCACGGCTCGCGCCAGCCTCCAGCGCCACATTGATGAGATCCTTCATCCGCTTGTCCAGGGCGGGCCCGCCCTCCGCCTTTTGCATGAAATTGGAAAAGGCGCGGGTTTCGGTCGGATAGTCCTTGTTGAGATAAGTCATCAAGGAGGTGATTTCTTCGAGTTTCTGATGAGTGGTCATGGCAGTTTTCAAGTCGTGGTAACGCGGGATCAGAGATCGATCACATCGCCTTGTTTCGGGCGTTGTACCCGGGTGTTTTTGAGCAGCGCGGCAAACGCGTCCATGCTGTGCGGATCGCCGTGAACCAGGATGGTCTGCTCGGGTTTGAGTGCTTGCTGCCAGGCGAGCAGTTCGCGCTGATCGGCGTGCGCCGAGAAGCCGTTGATGGTGTAGAGCCGCGCGTGGACCGGAATCTCTTCACCAAACAGCTTGACCTTCTTGGCGCCATCGATCAGCAGCCGCGCGAGGGTGCCGCGCGCGGCGTATCCGACAAACACCACACTGGACTCGTGCCGCCCCAGGTTGTGACGCAGGTGATGCCGCACCCGCCCGCCGGTGGCCATGCCCGAGCCGGCCATGATGACCGCGCCGCCCACCAGACGGTTAAGGGCGATGGAATCGGCGGCTTCGCGGGTGAAGCGCAGCCCCGGCAAGGAAAACGGGTCGCTGCCTGCGCGAAACAAAGCGTCAATGGCGTTGCCGTAGCACTCGGGGTGGTGGCGGAAGATTTCGGTGGCGGAAATCGCCATCGGGGAATCGAGAAAGACCGGCAAGGTGCGAGGCAGTTTGCCCGCCTCGAGGCCTTCGCGCAGGTAAAAGAGAATCTCCTGCGCGCGCTCGAGTGCAAATGTCGGAATGACGACATTTCCCCCGCGCTTGAGGGTCTCGCTGATGGCCGCGAACAGTTCGGCGATCGAGGGCTCGATGGGTTTGTGCAAACGGTCGCCGTAGGTCGTCTCCATCACCACCGAGTCGGCGCGGGGCGGCAGTTGCGGGTCGCGCAGCACGGCGTGGCCGCCATTGCCCAGGTCGCCAGAAAAAATCACCGAGCGGTGCGCCCCCGATGCGGTCTGTTCAATGCGGATGCTGGCTGAGCCCAGAATGTGTCCGGCATCGAAAAAGGTGGCGCTCAGGCCCGGTGCGAGTTCCAGCGTCTGCCCATAGACCGCGGTGCGGCCGAAAAACTCCAGGGCATTGAGCGCATCGAGCGTGGTGTAGAGCGGCTGTGCCTGGGCGTCGCCGCGACGGTGGGCGTGACGCGTGTTGCGCTCGGCCTCCTCTTCCTGCAGATGGGCGGCGTCGAGCAGCACTACACGGGTGAGTTCACGCGTGGCCGCCGTGGTGATGATCTCGCCGCGAAACCCGCGCTTGACCAACAGCGGAATGCGGCCGCAGTGATCGAGGTGCGCATGGGTGAGCAGCAACAGGTCGATCGACTTGGGGTCGAAGCCGAAGTCCTCGGCGTTTTCCTCGTCGAGTTCATGGCTGCCCTGGAACATGCCGCAGTCGATGAGCACTCGTTTGCCCTGCGCATGCAGCAGATGGCAGGAGCCGGTGACATTGCGATCGGCGCCGTGGAAGGAGAGTTTCATGGTTATTGTCCTTGTGGTGACTCGGTTGCGGAGCCTTCCAGCGGCGAGCCGTTGCGGGCATGCCAGGTGCAAATGCCCTCCCAGGCCTCCCGCGCGTCTTCGGCAAACCAGAACAGCCGGGCATCTTCTTCGTCGATGCTGCCGGCTTCGAGCAGAAAGTCGACGTTGAACACGCCGCGCCAGTACGACTCGCCGATCAGCACGATGGGAATGGGGGCGGATTTGCGGGTCTGGATCAGCGTGAGTGCGCCGAACAGTTCATCGAGCGTGCCGAAGCCGCCCGGCAGCGCGACGATGGCTGCGGCGCGTTGCATGAAGTGCAGCTTGCGCAGCGCGAAGTAATGAAACTGAAAACACAGCCCCGGCGTCAGGTAGGGGTTGGGGTATTGCTCGCGCGGCAGGGAGATGTTCAAGCCCAGGGTTTCAGCCCCCGCCTCGAACGCGCCGCGATTGGCTGCCTCCATGCCGCCAGGGCCGCCGCCGGTCATCACCGCGAGCCCTGGAATCCGCGCTGCGCCGATCATCTGGCCGAGTTCGAAGCCGATTTGGTAATAGCGCGACAGCGCCATGCGGCGCTCGGCCAGACGCAGCGCCCGGGCGACGGCCTCGTCGTGCGGTTGCTCGGCAGCCTGATGCCGGGCTTGTTCGAGCTCGCTTCGCGCCGTCTGCGGCTCGCGCAGCCGCGTGCTGCCGAAGACCACGATGGTGCGAGTGATGCCGTGCGCCTGCAACGCCTGCTCGGCTTTCTCATAGTCGAGCT
>JAKAMD010000483.1 GCA_021823875.1 Pseudomonadota bacterium
GTGGCCGGCCAGCGTGTAGGTGGTGAAGGTGAGGATGCCGATGAAGGCATAGGCTACCATTGGCGCTTGCAGCGTGGCCAACTCTTTCACCAGCGTGGGCGCGTCGGCGAAATAGAGCACCCAGGCGCCGCCGGTCCACCAGGCCACCATCAGCCACAGGAAATGCTTGGTGCCTTTGCGCAGCCAGGTTTCGAGCGTCCAGGTCTTGCGATCGCGCCTGATCTGCTGGCGGCGGTCGCCCTCGACCCAACGCTCGATGGCGAAGAACAGGTCGGTCCATACCGTCTGCGGGCAGAGATAACCGCACCAGATCCGGCCGGCCACCGCGTTCATCAGGAACAGCACCAGCGCCGCCAGAATCAAGAGGCCGGTGATGTAATAGACTTCCTGCGGCCAGATCTCGATGAAGAAGAAATAGAAACGCCGGGCGGGGAAGTCGATCAGCACCGCCTGGTGGGGCGCCCCCGGCCCGCGATCCCAGCGCACGAACGGCAGGAGGTAATAGATGCCGAGCGTGACCACCAGCAGCGTCCACTTGATGCGGCGGAACGTGCCACTCACGCTTTGCGGGTAGATCTTGCGGCGCGCCGCATAGAGCGGACCGTCGTCTTGCGGCGGCGGCACGGCGCCTCCGGGCTTGACTTCGGCAGCGGCCGCCAAGCGCGCGAGGCCCGGCGCCTCGTCGGCTTGGTCCAGCGTTAGAGTAGTCGCTGCCGGCACTGTCACTTCTCGCCACCTCCGAGGGTATGAACGAACACGGCGAGCGCCTTGATGGTCGGCTCGGACAGACGTCCGATCCAGGCCGGCATCACGCCGCCGCGGCCGTTGGTAATGGTTTGCACGATGGTCTCCTTAGCGGAGCCATAGAGCCAAATTTTGTCCGTCAAGTTGGCCGAACCGACATCGTGGTTACCCTTGCCCTGCGGGCCGTGACAGACCACGCAATTGTCTTCGAATATCTTCCTGCCGGCAGCCAGATCGGCGCCCTTTTCGACCGGCAGGCCGGAAAGCGAGCGGACGTAATCGGCTACCGTCGAGATCTGCTCCGGCTTGAGGATGCCGTCACGGCCGAAAGACGGCATATTGCCCTGGTGGCCCTTGTCGTTGCCCGAGCGCGCCCCGTAGGTGATGGTCTGCGCGATCTGGGCGAGCTTGCCGCCCCACAACCAGTCGTCGTCGTTGAGGTTCGGATAGCCCTTGGAGCCGCCGCCGCCGGCGCCATGGCAGGGCGCGCAATTGTTGGCAAAGGCGGCGCGGCCGAGCGCGCGCGCAAAATCGAGCAGTTGCGGATCGGCCTCGATCTCGGACAGCGACGCCTTGGTCAGCTTGACCATCATCGGCCCGCGCAGTGTATTGAGCTCGTTGAGGTCGGTGACCACCGCGGCGCGCGCATGCCAGCCGAACACGCCTTGCGTGGCGTTGGTGACCAACGGCCAGGTCGGATAGATCACCCAATAGCCGATCGACCAGATGATGGTGGCGTAGAACAGCCACAGCCACCAGCGTGGCAACGGCGTGTTGAGCTCCTGGATTCCGTCCCACTCGTGGCCGGTGGTCGCGGTGCCGGTCAGCTTGTCGATTTCTTGATGGTGTTCTTCAGCCACGGATCAGTCCTCCCGCAGCGGAACGTGCGCCGCATCGTCAAATTGTTTCTGCATCCTGCGCGAAGGCCACAACGCGTAGGCCAGCACCACCAGGAAAATGGCGGCGAAATAAATCAGGCCCCAGGTCTGGGCGAACTCCGCAACGGCTTTGTAGGTCGGATCCATCGCGTTCACCGGATATTGGCTTTGTCGTCGTAGAGCTTGAAGTTCACCTCGGTGCCGAGCAGCTGCAGATAGGCGATCAAAGCGTCGGCTTCGGTGATACGGCTCGGGTCGCCGTCGAAATCGCGCACATTCGCCTGCGGATAGCGCTTACGCAGTGCGTCGGCATTCGGACTGTCGTTGGTGGCCTGCGTGCGCACGTCCTCGAGGGCGTCGGCGATGTCTTCTTTGGTGTAGGGAACGCCGAGCTCGGCCTGCACCTTCATATCTTCGGCGATATGGCTGTAGTCGAGGTCGGTCTGCTCGAGGAATGCGTAAGGCGGCATGATCGACCCCGGCACCACCGAGCGCGGATCGCGCAGGTGATCACGGTGCCAGTCGTCGGAATACTTGCCGCCGACGCGGGCGAGATCGGGACCCTGCCGTTCCGAGCCCCACTGGAACGGATGGTCATACATGCTCTCGGCGGCAAGCGAGTAATGGCCGTAGCGTTCGACTTCGTCGCGCAAGGGCCGGATCATCTGCGAATGGCAGAGATAGCAGCCCTCGCGGACATAGATGTTGCGGCCGGCGAGCTCGAGCGGCGTGTAGGGCCGCACCCCGTCGACCTTCTCGATCGTGTTCTTGAGGTAGAACAACGGCACGATTTCGACCAGGCCACCGATGGCGATGACGATGAGAATGCCGATCACCAGGATGATCGAGTTCTTCTCGAGGATCGCGTGTTTTTGCCAAAGCGACATTGTCGTCCTCGTTTATTCCGCCGGTGCCAGCGCAGCGCCGGCGGGCGCCACGGTTTCTGCCGCGTTCACGGTTTTCCAGAGATTGAATGCCATGATCAGCGCGCCGATCAGGAACAGGATGCCGCCGATGGCACGGATGACATAGAAGGGATGCATGGCCTCCACGGTTTCGACGAAGGAATATTCGAGGAAGCCGAGCGGCGTGTAAGCGCGCCACATCAGGCCTTGCAGGATGCCCGCCACCCACATCGAGGTGATATAAAGCACGATGCCGATGGTCGAGATCCAGAAGTGCCAG
>JAKAMD010000484.1 GCA_021823875.1 Pseudomonadota bacterium
GAGCTCGCGCTGCGCCTGTCGGGTGCGCCGAGCGCGCTCGCAGCGGCGCGCGCGACGATCGGCGGTGAGACCGTAGCGGCCGAGCAGGCCGAGGGCTACTGGCGCGGCATCCGCGAGCAGACCGATCCTTTTTTCGGCACCGACAAGCCGCTGTGGCGCATGTCCCTGCCTTCGGTCGCGCCGCCGCTGGCGTTTCCGGGGGAACAGCTGATCGAGTGGGGCGGCGCGCTGCGCTGGCTCGCGTGCAAGGCCGATGCGCGCGCCATCCGCGAGGCGGCGGCGCAGGCCGGCGGGCATGCCACCTTGTTTCGCGCGACCGACAAGAGCGCGGGCGCGTTCACGCCGCTTCAGCCTGCGCTGGCGAAGATTCACCGCAATCTGAAGCAAGCCTTCGATCCCGCGGGCATTTTCAACCCGGGGCGCATGTACCCGGACCTATGAGCGGCATTTCACCGCGCTTGTTCGATGCAGACTGAATTGGCCGACTTCATCAAGGACACGCCCGAGGGCAGGCAGGCCGACGCGATCCTGCGCAAGTGCGTGCATTGCGGTTTTTGCACCGCGACCTGTCCGACCTATCAGTTGCTGGGCGACGAACTCGACGGGCCGCGCGGGCGCATCTACCTGATCAAGGGCATGCTCGAAGGCGCCGCGGTCACGGCTAAGACGCAGCTGCATCTGGACCGCTGCCTCACCTGCCGCGCCTGCGAGACCACCTGTCCCTCCGGCGTGCAGTACGGACACCTCTTGGACATCGGGCGCAAGCTCGCGGAGGAGTGCGTGCCGCGGCCGCTGCTTGCGCGGCTGCAGCGGCAGCTGTTGCGCGTAGTGCTGCCGCGCAGCTGGCTGTTCGGCTCGCTGCTCAAACTGGGCCGCTGGATGCGTCCGCTGCTGCCGTTTGCGCTGCAGGACAAGATTCCCGCGACCGTCCCCGCAGCGGGCGCTTGGCCGGCTGCAAGGCATCAGCGCAGGATGCTGGTGCTCGCGGGCTGCGTGCAGCCGGTGCTCTCCCCGGACATAAACGCCACAGCTGCGCGCGTGCTCGATCGGCTCGGCGTATCGCTCATCGAGGCGCCGGGAGCGGGCTGCTGCGGCGCGGTGCGCTTTCATCTGAATGCGCAGGAAGATGGACTGGATGACATGCGTGCGCTGATCGACGCGTGGGGGCCTTTCGTGGATGCGGGCGTGGAGGCGATCGTCATGACCTCCAGCGGTTGCGGTGCCACGGTGAAAGAGTACGGCCATCTGCTTGCGCACGATCCCGCCTACGCGGCGAAGGCGCAGCGCATCAGCGCGCTGACGCAAGACATCAGCGAAGTGATCGCCGCCGAAGCGGTGCGGCTCGAGCCTTTGCTTGCCGCGGGAAAAGCGCCCGCTGCGCCCAAGCTTGCGCTGCAACTGCCTTGTTCGCTGCAACACGGACAGCAGATCAGGGGCGTAATCGAACGCATTCTGCTTGCCGCCGGATTCGAATTGACCCCGGTGGAGGACAGTCACCTGTGCTGCGGCTCTGCCGGCACCTATTCGATACTGCAACCCGAGTTGTCGGCTCGCCTGAAAGTGAACAAACTGGCCGCCCTGCACGCGGGCTCGCCGCAGGCCATCGTCAGCGCCAACCTTGGCTGCATGAGCCACTTGCACAGCGGGACTGCGCTGCCGCTGGAGCACTGGATCGTGGCGCTGGAGCGGCGTTTGGCTGGCTGAGCGTGAAAGAAGCCACCGCTCGCATCAAGATCAACAAGCTGCTCGAAGCGGCTGGCTGGCGTTTCTTCCAGGATGGCGACGCGCCCGCGAACATTCGTCTGGAACCCAGCGTTGCGATCAAGTCAACCGACCTGGACGCGCTCGGCGAAAACTTCGAAAAGACCACAAGAGGATTCGTCGATTTCCTCCTGCTCGACGCCAGGGGCTTCCCGCTCCTCGTGCTCGAAGCCAAAGCCGAGGACAAAAACCCGCTTGTCGGCAAGGAACAGGCGCGCAAGTACGCCAAGTCCCAGAACTGTCGTTTCGTCATCCTCTCCAACGGCAACCTGCATTACTTCTGGGATCTCGAACGCGGCAACCCGTACGTCATCACCTCGTTCCCGACGCCCGACTCGGTCACCGGCTACCAGAAGGTCACGCCCAATCCGCGGCGCCTGATCGAAGACCAGGTGGGCGAGGACTACATCGTTCGCACCCAGCGCCCGAACTACCAATCGGAGGCCGGGTGGCGCAGCGAAGCGGAGCGCCCCGGATACATCCAGGCCAACAAGCTGCGTTTTCTCCGGCCCTATCAGCTCAAGGCCATCCACAGCCTTCAGGCCGCCGTCGGCGAAGGCAGGGACCGCTTCCTGTTCGAGATGGCCACCGGCACCGGAAAGACTCTGACCGCTGCCGCCGTCATCAAGCTCTTCCTGCGTTCCGGCAATGCTAGCCGCGTGCTTTTCCTGGTCGATCGGCTTGAACTGGAAGATCAGGCCTG
Organism: Pseudomonadota bacterium; assembly: GCA_021823875.1. GTDB lineage: Bacteria > Pseudomonadota > Alphaproteobacteria > Rhizobiales > Xanthobacteraceae > Pseudolabrys. Next base: position 2,465 of record JAKAMD010000484.1, read on the forward strand.
GAAAGCCTTTGTGGCACTGCTGTCGGCCGATTGTAAGGCGGTGATATACAAGGAAAGCCGCGACGACTGGCGGCGCGCGGAGATCGTCGTCACCACGGTGCAATCGCTTCTCTTCAACAATAAATACCAGAAACTCTTCTCGCCTACCGACTTCGATCTCGTCATCTCCGACGAAGCGCACCGCTCCATTGGCGGCAATGCCCGCGCTGTGTTCGATTACTTCATCGGTTACAAGCTGGGTCTCACCGCCACGCCGCGCGATTACCTCCGCCGGTTCGACAGCTCGAAGCCGGGCACCCGCGACCCGCGCGAGGCCGAGCGTCGCTTGC
>JAKAMD010000485.1 GCA_021823875.1 Pseudomonadota bacterium
CATGTCCATCGGATGCGTGTCGGTGCCCAGCGCCACATTTACACCGGCGCGAAGGAATTTTGCATAGGAATTCATGAGGGTTCCCTGTCGCATTTTTACCCATGGCAGATGTACGACGCTCGTACCCGAGTCGGCGAGTAGAGCGAGCTCCTCCGACGGAATCGTACCGATGTCGTTGGTCTCAGCGAGGAACATGCCGTGCCCGATCATGAAATCGCGCCCAAGCAGGCCAACGCGCTCCATGTAGCGGATAGTGGACTGGCCCTGCGTATCGCGAATGCGGCGGAATTCGGAGGGCGACTGTCCGGCGTGCAGCTGGATGGGAAGCCCCGTTGCGGCAGCGATGCGGCGGGTCTCGGCGAGCATGTCGGAATCGCAGGTGTCGACCTGTCCGGGCGCGAGCATGGTGCGCAGCAGATCGGCGTGGCGGCCGTTCAACTCCTTGCAAAAGGCCATGCACGCCTCCATGCGCGCGCGCCCGCCGTCGGGGTAGTCGTAGTAGCCGACCTTGCCCGCGGGGTCTCCGCGCCAGTAGCCGCGGCGGTAGCGCGGAGCGCTGTAGCAGCGCAGGCCGAGCCCCACGGCGATCTCCGCAACTTCACGCGCGTTGTCTAGGTCGGCCGAGCCAGCGAGCTCCATGTCGTAGCCCAACTCGACAATTGTGGTGGTACCCGAGAGCAGCGCTTCGAGCAACAGCAGTCTTGCGCCGATGCAGGCATCGCGCGCATCAATGGCGTTGCGCACCGCGGGTAGCACGCGATAAAGGTTGCCGTAATCCTTCGGGCCTGAGCTTTCCTCCAGGAAATCGCGCGTGAAGGCGGTATCGGTGACGTGCGAGTGCACGTTGACGAAGCCCGGCAGCACCACCATGCCCGTCGCGTCGATCTCTCGCGCGGCGGGAGCGTCCTCGCCTACCGACACGATACGGTCGCCTTCGACGATCACCGTCGCGCGCTGCAGCATCCGGTGCGCGCCGTCCATCCACGCAACGACTTTGCCGTCGCGAATCGCAATGCGGTCGGGCATGCGCTAGTCCGCCTTTATGTTCCCTGCCCGGATCACCTCGGACCATTTGCGCGCCTCGGCGGCTATATGCGAGGTGAACTCCTCGGGTGTGCCGCCGACAATCTCCAGCCCAAGGGACAGGATGCGCTCGCGTACATCCGGCAGTTGCAGGATTTTTCCGATCTCTGCATTCAGCCGCGCGACGATCGGCGCAGGCGTTCGCGCCGGTGCGACGATGCCATACCATCCGCCGCCTTCGAAATCAGTGATACCAAAGTCGGCGAGACTGGGGACCTGTGGGGCGGCCGGATCGCGGCGTGAGGAAAGCACAACGAGTGGTTTCACCTTGCCGCCGCGGATATTGTTGGGCTGGCTGTTGAGGTTGTCGGTAGCGAGCGGCAGATGACCACCGAGCAAATCGGTGTTTAGCGGGCCGGAGCCCTTATAACCGATGTGCTCGATTGCAAGACTCGTGCGCGTCTTGAGCAGCTCAGTCGACAAGTGAGAAAGCGACCCCACGCCGGGCGTGCCGTAGCTGAAGGCCTGTGGGTTCATTTTGCTTTGCGCGAGCAGATCCTTGAAATCGGCCACCTTTGCGCCGGGCCCGGCGATTAGAACGTTGGAATAGCGCACCAAGTGGATGACGCCGGTGAGATCGCGCAGATTCCACGAAACCCTGGAGAACATGGCCTCATTCGTTGCGAGATTCGGCGCCTGCAGGAGCAGCGTGTAGCCGTCGGGCGCCGATTTGGCGACGAACTCCGTCGCAATATTGGTCGATGCGCCCGGCCGATTCTCGACGATCACCGGCTGCTTCAGCACACCGGAGAGCTTGGGCGCGATCAGGCGCGCAACGGTGTCGGTTCCCCCGCCGGGTGGATAGGGAACGATAATATGTACCAATCTGTTGGGATAGTCCTGTGCGATGGCCGGAGCGAGGACCAGCGCAAAAACCATGGCGACAAGACGGCGAGTCCAAAGCGAGATCATGATGGGATGCACCTCTGGTGGTTGACGGTCATGGAATTTGCATGAAGGAAAAAAGTATGCTCTCTTTTATGCAGACGCGGTTGCAAATGCGTTTCCGATAATACCAAGCGCCCTCTCAAACTGGTTATCAGAAATGGTTAGCGGATAAAGGAAGCGGATCACGTTGCCGTACACACCGCAGGTCAGCAAGATGAGACCCTGCTCTATTGCTTGCTGCTGAATCCGTTTCGCGGCCTCGGCGTCCGGCTTCCCGCTCGCGGGGTCGCAAAGTTCGATCGCGACCATGGAGCCAAGCGCTCGCACTTCGGCAATTCCCGAACACCGCCCGCGCTCATTTTCCAGGAATTGCACCAGTCGGGCGCCCAGGCGCGCCGCGCGCTTGCACAGATCTTCCTCAGCGATCACATCAATCACTGCGTGCGCAGCAGCGATGGCGAGCGGATTGCCGGCAAAAGTGCCCCCAAGTCCTCCCGGAAGTGGCGCATCCATTACCTCCGCTCGACCGCAGACGGCCGACAGTGGCATGCCGCCTGCAAGGCTTTTCGCCAGAGTGATGAGATCGGCCTGTACCGGATAATGCTCCAAAGCGAAGAGCTTGCCGGTACGGGCAAAGCCCGTTTGCACTTCGTCGGCGATCAACAGGATGCGGTGCGCGTTGCAAAGCGCACGCAGCTCGGTCATGAACTCGACCGGCGCTATGTTGAACCCGCCTTCGCCCTGCACCAGTTCGACGATGATCGCGGCCACCCGCTGCGGATCGACGTCGGCTTTGAATAGACTCTCAATCGCCCGCAGCG
>JAKAMD010000486.1 GCA_021823875.1 Pseudomonadota bacterium
GAAGGCGCATCCCGACCTGTTCAACGTGCTCTTGCAGGTCATGGACCACGGCAAGCTGACCGACCACAACGGCAAGCAGGTCGACTTCCGCAATGTCATCCTGATCATGACGACCAATGCCGGCGCAGCCGACATGGCCAAGTCCGCCTTCGGCTTCACCCGTACCAAGCGGGAAGGCGACGATCACGAGGCCATCAACCGGATGTTCACGCCCGAGTTTCGCAACCGGCTCGACGCCACCATCACCTTCGCGCACCTGTCGCAGGAGGTGATCGCGCAGGTGGTAGAGAAGTTCGTGCTGCAGCTCGAGGCGCAGCTCGGCGACCGCAACGTGACCATCGAGCTGTCGGAGGAGGCCTCGCGCTGGCTGATCGCCAACGGCTACGACGAGCTGATGGGCGCCCGTCCGATGGCGCGCGTGATCCAAGAGCACATCAAGAAGCCGCTCGCCGACGAGGTGCTGTTCGGGCACCTGAAGAACGGCGGCCATGTGCGGGTAATCGTGACCAAGGACGAGGCCGGCCGCGACAAGCTCGGCTTCGAGTTCTTGCAAGGGCCGGTCACGCCCAAGCCGGAGAAGCTGCCCGACGTGGGGCCGAAGGCCAAGAAGCGGGCTTCGCCGCGACCGCGGCCGAAAGGCGATGGCGGCGGCAAACGCGGTTCGGTGCCCAAGGTGCCGCTGATCAAGGCGTGAGTTCTCGTTATTCCGGGACGCCGCCGAAAGCGTCAGACCCGGAATCCAGAGCCACATCATAAATCGTTCATCGTGGCCTGGATTCCGGGTTCGCTCGCATAGCGCGTCGAAGACGCGCGTGGACGCGCATTTGCGCTCGTGCCCCGGAATGACGGCGATTGATTGCCCGGCCTTTGCATTTTGCGGGGCGTGCATGCGGGGCGTGCCGTTGCGCGCGGCGCGCTGCTGTGAGACAGGTCAGGGGGCATGTCCGGCCCCATAACATATGCCTCGTCCGCGGCCGCCTTCCGGGCCGGCGTGAAATCGGCGGTCACTTCGGTCTTTTTTCTGGTGATCTCCGGCACCTATGTCGGTGTCGGCGCGCTCGCCCATGGCTACGGTTTTGCGCCCTGGTGGCTGGCGCTGTCGACCGTCTTGGTCTGGGCCGCGCCGGCGCAAGTGATCCTGATCTCCGCGCTCGGCGGCGGTGCCCCCCTGATCGAGGCGGCGATCGCGGTCACGCTCAGCGCCATCCGGCTCTTGCCCATGGTGGTGGCGTTGTTGCCGCTGTTGCGCGGCAAGGGCACGTGGCTGCGCGACCTGGTGCTGCCGACCCATTTCACCGCCATCAGCATGTGGGTGGAATCGCTGCGCCTGCTGCCGGCCATCGCGCATGAGCGGCGCGTGCCGTTCTGCAACGGCTTGGCGGCCGGTTACATGTTCGCGGCCACTGGCTCCGGCTTCATCGGCTACTACCTCGCCGCCGAGCTGCCGCCGCTCCTGGCCGGCGCCCTGCTGTTCCTGACGCCCATGTCGTTCCTGATGTCGACCGCGCGCAATGCGCGGATGATGATCGACAGGCTGGCGTTCGGGTTCGGGCTCATGATCGGCCCGGTGCTCGCCTATTGGCATGTCGGGCTCGACCTGATGTGGACCGGCGTGATCGGCGGCTCGCTCGCCTATGCCGTAAACCGTCTGCGCGGGGTTGCGACATGAACGCGGTCATAGCAGAGCTGTGGCCCTATCTGGTGCTGGTCATGGTCGGCTTTCTGCCGAACGAGATCTGGCGCGCACTCGGGCTGGTGCTGGCGCGCGGGCTCAACGAAGATTCGCAGATGGTGGTGCTGGCCCGGGCTCTGGCGACCGCGATCCTGGCCGGCGTCATCGCCAAGCTGATCCTGTTCTCCTCGGGGGCGCTGGCCAATATCCCGCTCGCGGTCCGGGTGACGGCGGCGGTCTGCGGATTCCTCGCCTTCCTGGCGGTGAAGCGTACGGTGTTCGCCGGCGTCGTGGTCGGGGAGGCGGTGCTGCTCGCCGGTGGCTATTTTCTGCTGCACTAGCCGGCGGCGATGGCCGCCGCCAGCGCCTTGGCCTGTTCAGCCAGAACCTCGGGCTTTTCCTTCGCGCTGGCCGGCGGCTTCATGGGAATGCCCGCCTTGCGCGGCACGATATGCACATGCAGGTGGAACACCACCTGGCCGCCGGCGCCTTCGTTGAACTGCTGCACGGTGATGCCGTCGGCGCCAAAGGCCTTGATCGCGGCCTGGGCGATCTTCTGCGCGACCTTGGCGACATGGGCGAGATCGTCGGGGGTGATGTCCAGGATGTTGCGGGCAGGAGCCTTGGGCAGCACCAGCGTGTGGCCGGGCGCACGCGGCATGATGTCGAGGAAGGCGAACGCCTTGTCGTCCTCGTAGACCCTGTAGCAGGGCAGCTCGCCGCGCAGGATCTTGGCGAAGATGTTGTTGGAATCGTAGCTCGGCATTGGCATTTCCCCCACTTCACCCGTCATGCCCGGCTTTATGCCGGGCATCCACGTCTTCAATCAAGCAAGACGTGGATGGCCGGGACAAGCCCGGCCATGACGAGATCGGGTCAATCCTGTTCCATCAAATCCTTGCGGAATGGCGCGCCGGCCGCAAGCTCCGCGCCCACGGCGTCCACATAGGCACGTTCGCGCGCAAGATAATCGGCGATCGCCCGCCGCAATCCCGCATTGGCAATGAAATGCGCGGAATAGGTGGGGGCCGGCATATAGCCGCGCGCGAGCTTGTGTTCGCCTTGCGCGCCGGCCTCCACCCGCTTGAGCTTGCGGGCAATCGCG
>JAKAMD010000487.1 GCA_021823875.1 Pseudomonadota bacterium
GCCCCGAGCGCCATCGCCTAAAATGAGGCAATTAACCTATCGAGCTGCCCTTAACGAAGGGTTTAGGATAGGAACGGTGGAGGAGAACGGGCAGCGTCAGGGGGCGGGGGCGACCTCGCCGCCGACACGCAGACCGTCATCGAGGGGCACGAGCCAATGAAGACCATCCTGATCCCGACCGAGGACCACGACGCCATGCCGGCGGTGCTGGAAGCCGCCACGATGATGGCGCGCATGTTTGACAGCTACATGGAGGGTTTTGCGGTGCGCCCCTCGGCCGGCACCTACGTAACGGTCGAACCGGTTTCGAGCCTGGCGATCTCGGGCGCCTACGACGGCGATGCGCCGCGACGGGCACGCAGCGAGTTCGTGGAATTCATGCAGCGGTCGGGCGTGGGGGAAGCGGTCGGCCGGCAGCAGACGGCGAGCCTGTCTTATGGCTGGCCGATGGCGGAAGCCGCCGACGATATCTTCATCGGCAGCTATGGACGCGTTTTCGACCTGATCGTGCTCGGCCGGCCAGGTCGCGCGCCGGAAAATCCCCGCATGTCACCCTTGGAGGCGGCGCTGTTCGAAAGCGGCAAACCGGTGCTGATCGTGCCCGGGCAGGCGCCGAAAATAATGGGCAAGAACGTGCTGGTGGCCTGGAACGGCAGCACCGAACAGGCGCACACCAATTCTTACGCGCTCGACCTGTTGCGCCGGGCCGAGCAGGTGACCGTGTTGACGGTCGAAGGCAGCTTCACGCCCGGCCCCACCGGCGAGGAAGCCGCGCGCCATCTGTGCCGCAACGGGGTCAAGGCGCGCGAATTGACCGTTAAGCCGGACGGCCGCAATGCCGGCGAAGTCATCCTTGAACAGGCCGCCGCGCTCGACTGCGATCTCCTGGTCAAGAGCGCCTATACCCAGAGCCGGCTACGCCAGATGATTTTCGGCGGTGCCACCCGCCATATTCTTGCCAATGCCAGCCTGCCGGTGCTGATGGCGCACTGAAATCAGCGTGAGTCGGGATACCACTTCCTTGTCGGACGGATCAGATCAAAACGCGAGCGGACCAAGCCCGGAACCGGAGACGATTCCGGGCTTCCTCACTGTCTTCCCCTCGCTCATGTTGCCGATGTTCCTGGCGGTGGTGGACCAGACCATAGTCGCCACCGCCTTGCCGGCGATCGCGGCGGCAACCGGGGGCGTCGAACGCGTTTCCTGGATCGTGGTCGCCTATCTGATCGCGGCCACCATCGCGGCGCCGATCTACGGGCGGCTGGGTGATGTCTTCGGCCGCCGTCGGCTGATGTTCGTGGCGCTTACGGTGTTCATCGCCGCGTCGCTCGCCTGCGCGGTGTCGCCGACCGTCGAATGGCTGACGCTGGCGCGCGTGCTGCAGGGGTTGGGCGGCGGCGGGCTGATGACGCTGTCGCAGGCCATGATCGGCGAGGCCATCCCTCCGCGCGAGCGGGCGCGCTATCAGGGCTATATCGCGACCGTGGCGGTGTCCGCCAACACCTTTGGTCCGGTGGCCGGCGGATACCTGACTGAGCATTTCGGCTGGCAGTCGATCTTCCTGGTCAATGTGCCGATCGGGCTCATTGCCATCGGGCTCACCTTCCGGTTGACAGCGCACCGCCATGCCGAGCCGCATGAATGGCGCGCCGATCCCGGCGGTCTCATCCTGTTCACGATCTTCGTGGCAACCTCGTTGTTGGCGCTGGAGCAGGCTCAGCACGTCAATCTCGACACATTGCCGACCGCCGCCGGTATGTTCATCGTCGGTCTGATTGCGCTGGTGCTGCTGGTGCGGCACGAGAACCGCACGCCGTCGCCGCTCATTCCCCTCGGCCTGCTGCGTATGCCGGCGATTTGGCGCAGTGACGCCATGGCTGCATTCCATGGCGCTGCGCTGGTGTCGCTGATCACCTTCCTCCCGGTCTATCTGCAGGCGGTGCGCGGGGCGTCGCCTTCGGAGACCGGTCTCCTGCTCGTGCCGCTCACCATCGGTGTGGCTACCGGTTCGGTGGTGACGGGGCGGCTGGTACACCGGACCGGCCTGACCATCGCCTTTCCGGTGGTGGGCCTGGCGCTGGTCACCCTCAATCTGGTGGCGATCGCGCTCTGGGCGGATGAACTCGGCAATGTCGGTTTCGGCGGCCTGCTGTTATGGAACGGGCTGTTCATGGGCACGGTGATGGGTGTGGTGCAGGTCACCGTGCAGAGCGCGTCGGGGCCGCGCCGGCTCGGCGAAGCGGCGGCCTCGGTGCAGTTCTCGCGCTCGATCGGCGCCGGATTCGGCACCGCGCTGGTGGCCGCCATGCTGTTTGCCGTGCTGGCGCTGAAGAATCCGGAAGCCGCAAAGGTGTTCGCGGCCATGGTCCAGCATTCCGGCAATGCCGGGCAGGCGCTCACCGGCCCGCATGGCGCCGCCATCCAGGCCGATATCAGGGAGGCATTCCGTGCCGCCTTTCTGTTGATCGCGGGGTTCACGGCGGCGGGCTTCGTGCTGGCGCTCACCCATCCGCTGCGGCGGATATGATCAGCCCTTCAGCAGCGTCGCCATCACCCGCTCGCGCGTGAGCGGCAGGTCGCGGATGCGGGTGCCCAGTGCGTGGCTGACCGCATTGCCGATGGCAGCGGCGGTGGGGCCGCCGGTGACCTCGCCGGCGCCGAGCGGCACCTCGGCGTGGGTGTTGATCAACTCAATGTCGATTTCCGGCACTTCGCTGAACTTGAGCACCGGATAGGTCTCCCAGTCGAAGGAAGCGACACCGGCATCGAAG
>JAKAMD010000064.1 GCA_021823875.1 Pseudomonadota bacterium
CCAGGAAGTTCGCGCCGGATCGTCGCCGGCGGCGGTGCTGTACATCGACCTCGATCACTTCAAGGACGTCAACGACACGCTCGGCCATCCGATCGGCGACGAATTGATCCGCAGCGTCACGATGCGTCTGTCGCACGTGCTGCGCGGCGGCGATCTGGTGGCGCGGCTCGGCGGCGATGAATTCGCCGTCATCACGTCGACCGGCAGCGATCACACCAAGATGCAGGCGGTTGCCCAGCGCATCATCGCCGCGATCTGCGCCCCCTATTCCATCGCCGGTAAGAACATCGTAATCGGCGCCTCGATCGGCATCGCCGCAGTGGACAAGAACTGCCAGGGCGCCGCCGACGTGATGCGATACGCCGACATGGCGCTCTATCGCGCCAAGAACGAGGGCCGTAACCGCGCCTGCATTTACGACGCGGCCATGGATGCCGACCTGTCGAGCCGCAAGCAGTTGGAAGCCGACCTGCGCGAAGCCATCGAACAAGGTCATCTGAAACTTCTCTATCAGCCGATCGTCAATAAGAGCGGCGATACGATGGTCGGCGTGGAAGCACTTTGCCGCTGGACCCATGCGCGGCGCGGCCCGATGGAGCCAAGCGAATTCATTGCCATTGCCGAGAATAGCGGCCTGATCATTTCGCTCGGAACCTGGGTCATGCGCCGCGCTCTGACCGAGGGCAAGGCGTGGCCGTCTCTGACGGTGTCGGTCAATGTCTCGCCGCTGCAGTTCCGCCATGGCGATTTTGTCGAAACCGTCGAGCGCATTCTCGCCGAGACCGAGTTCGATCCGGCACGCCTCGAGATCGAACTCACCGAAAGCGTGCTGCTCGGCAACATGGACACCGCCGAGGCCGCCATGCATCGCCTGAAGGCGCTGGGCGTCAAGCTTGCGCTCGACGATTTCGGCACTGGCTATTCCAGCCTGCTCTATCTGCGCCGCTATCCCTTCGACAAGCTCAAGATCGACCGCAGCTTCGTGCGCTCCATCGAAAAGGCGGCCGACGCCGCCGCCATCGTGCATGCGGTGGTCAGCCTTGGCCGCGGCCTCGGCATGCAGGTGACCGCGGAAGGTGTCGAAACCGCCGACCAGCAACTCTTCCTGCGCGCGGCCGGCGTGCACAACATGCAGGGCTACCGCTTCGGTAAGGCGGTCAGCGCAGACGAGATCAGTGCACGGCTGCGGGCCCCGGATTCCTTCCAGATCGACGAAACGCCCACGGCGCTTGCGGGCTGAGCGACACGGCCAGTGACCGCGGCCAGCGCCATCCTGCCGGCTGGCGCGCCCCATGCTTTATGCTATTGCCATCCCAACAGACCAATGCGGGGAAGGAATACCGATGAGTGCGCAAGCGAAAATCGCCCTGGTAACGGGAGCCGGAACCGGCGTGGGCAAGGCCGTAGCCATTGCGCTCGCCCAGGCCGGCTACAACGTTGTGCTCGCCGGCCGGCGTCCCGCACCGCTCGAGGAGGCCGCCGCCGCGGTCAATGCCGCTGGCGCCCAGGCACTCGTCGTGCCGACCGACGTTTCGAAACGCGAGCCGATCCTAGCCTTGTTCGAGAAGGTGAAAACGAGCTTCGGCCGGCTCGATGTTCTCTTCAACAATGCCGGCATCGGCGCGCCGGCCATGCCGCTCGAGGACCTGCCGTTCGAGATGTGGCAGAACGTGGTGGCCACCAATTTGACCGGCATTTTTCTGTGCACGCAGGAAGCCATCAAGATCATGAAGGCGCAGAACCCGCGCGGCGGCCGCATCATCAACAACGGCTCGATCTCGGCGCATGCGCCGCGCCCCTACTCGGTCGCCTATACCTCGACCAAGCACGCGATCACCGGCCTCACCAAACAGACCTCGCTTGACTGCCGCCAATACGACATCTGCTGTGGCCAGATCGACATCGGCAATGCTGCCACGCCGCTGACCGAACGCATGGTGACGGGGGAAGGCGTATTGCAGCCGGACGGCCACAAGATGATCGAGCCGCGCATGGACGCCGCCGATGTTGGCCGAGCCGTGGTCTATATGGCGAGCCTGCCGCTCGATTCGAACGTGCTGTTCATGACCGTGATGGCGAACAAGATGCCGTTCGTCGGGCGGGGGTAAGATTATTCGACGGGTGAAACCGTCACTTTGCTCCCGGCCCTCACCGCCTTCAGCACCTTCACGTCGGAAAGCGCCTTGGCGAACACATTGACCGGGCTCGCCAGCCTGGTCTCGTTGCCTTGGCTGACCGGCGTACGGCCGAAGCCAATGGCGATCGCCGGACCTTCCGGCCAATAGGCGATCTCGCCGGGCGTGATCACCGCACGGGCATCGCGCTCGCGCGGCACCTCCACCGGGACATCGAAATAGACCTCCTCGCCCCAGGTCAACACCACCGCGCTTACCGGCAACACCGCGGCGATCGCGCGCGCGGTCGGCGTGTCGAGCAGCTCGGCCTCGAGCGTGAGCGAATCGAATTCGAAGCGGATGTTGGCCATCCGTCCCCCCGTTGCCTTGGACGCTCCTATCGCGCAATTTCCACGAGCGGGACGGGCTTGGCAAGGCCGCATGCCTTCGGGGGAAGAACACGATGAATCACCTGCAATCGGCGCTCGGCGTCTGCGCGCTGCTCGGCTTCGCCTGGCTCATCAGCGAGCGGCGCGGCCACGTGAACTGGCGGAGCGTCGGGGCTGCGCTGCTGGTCACCTTCGCCACCGCCGTGCTGCTGCTCAAGATCCCGCAGATCAAGCTTGCCTTCGCCCTGGTCAACCGCGCGGTCGACGCCATCAGCGCGGCCTCGCTCGCCGGCACCAGTTTCGTGTTCGGCTATATCGGCGGCGGGCCGGCGCCCTTCGCCGTTACCAGTCCGGCCAATGAATTCGTACTCGGCTTCCAGGCGCTGCCAATCGTGCTGGTGATGAGCGTGCTGACCACCCTGCTATTCCACTGGCGCATCCTGCCGCCGATCGTGCGCGGCTTTTCCTGGCTGCTCGAACGCACCATGGGCGTCGGCGGCGCGGTCGGGCTGTCGACCGCCGCCAATATCTTCCTCGGCATGGTGGAATCGCCGCTGTTCATCAAGCCCTATCTCGCCCGGCTGACGCGCGGCGAACTGTTCATGGTGATGACCGGCGGCATGGCCGGCATCGCCGGCACTGTTTTCGTGCTTTACGCGACCATCCTGCGCAACGTGATCCCCGACGTCGCCGGCCACATCCTGGTGGCGTCCATCCTGGGCGCGCCGGCGGCGCTGTTGATCAGCATGCTGATGGTGCCGGACGCACCCGGCGAAGCGACCGACATGGGCGAGATCGACATCGGTCCGGTCGCCGACAACACCATGGATGCCATCGTGCGCGGGACCGTGGCCGGGCTTGAACTGCTGCTGAACATCATCGCCATGCTGATCGTGCTGGTGGCGCTGGTACATCTCGCTAATTCCATCCTGAGCCTGTTGCCCGATGTCGCCGGCAGTGCAGTTACCTTGCAGCGACTGCTCGGCCTGGTGATGGCCCCGGTGTGCTGGCTGATGGGCGTGCCCTGGAGCGAGGCGATCACCGCCGGCTCGCTGATGGGCATCAAGACCGTGCTCAACGAGCTGATCGCCTATCTTGAACTCGCCAAGCTGCCGGCCGGCGCACTCGATCCGCGCTCGCGGCTGATCATGCTCTATGCCATGTGCGGCTTCGCCAATTTCGGCTCGCTCGGCATCATGATCGCGGGGCTGACCGTTATGGCGCCGGAGCGGCGTAAAGACATTATCTCGCTCGGCGGCAAGTCGATCGTCTCAGGCACCCTGACGACCTGCCTGATGGGCGCGATCGTGGGGGTGCTGAGTTGAGCATTATCGCGCGGCTCGCCGTTTTCGCGGTTCTGTCGCTCGCGAGTCTCCCCGCTGCCGCGCGCCCGATCCGTATCGTTGCCTTCGGCGACAGCCTCACCTCCGGCTGGCTGGTGCCGCATAAAGACGCTTGGCCAGCGCAATTGCAGGCCGCCTTGCGTGCCAAGCGCTACGACGTCACCGTCAAAAATGCCGGCATCCCCGGCGACACCGCCCGTAACGCGCTCAGGCGCTTCGACCAGGCGATCGATCCGGGCACCGACATCTGCATCGTTGAATTCGGCCTCAACGACCGCCACCGCGGCGCCCCGCTCAAGACCGTGCGCGCGCGTGTCACCGCGCTGGTGCGGGCCTTGCGCGCACGCGGGATTGCGGTGCTGGTGCTCGGCCTCGGCGGCCTCAAATTCGCCGATCTCGCCACCGCCGAAGGCGCGCTCGCGCTCGACTTCACGCTACCGCCGCACAAATATCGCGCGCGTGACGGTGCTCATTTCAACGCACAGGGCTACGCAATCCTGGTCAAGCGCCTGCTGCCGCAGGTGAAGACGCTGATGCGGCGCACGGCTGCGTCCAAGCCCTAACGCCCGCCGCTCAATGCAGCCGGAATTCGCCGTTCACCGCTTTCAGTTCGGCCGGCTTGATCAGCTTCGAGTGCGCGACCTGCACCGAATGCAGCGGCCCCTCCAGTCTCTCCTGCCAGAAGGCGAGGAAGCGCTGCAGCTCGGGGAATTCGGGGAACAGGTCGTAGTTCTGCCAGACATAGGACTGCAGCAGCCAGTGGTGGTCGGGACGCCGATACAGGATGTGCGCGGTGGTCAGGCCATAGCCATTCACTTGCTTAAGGAAATCGGTCGAAACCATGCGAGTCCTCCGTCTGTCGGACTTCAAGCTTCCAATCCCGGTACTAGGCATTGCAAGCCAAAAAGATGAACAAGTTGTTTAAAATCAATACGTTAGCAGCAATACCGCGCAGCGGCTAGCAGGTGGTTTGATACCGGCTCCGTCAACCAATCCGAGCGGCTGCCAGGAGGCCGATAGCCCTACTGTTAACCATTGTGGCGGTTGGAGTTTTGGAATTGTTGGCACTCAGCCTCTGTGAGTGCTAAGAAATTTTCCGATCCCCCTTGCGGACAACAGGCGGCCACTTAAATCGGCGGCCAGGTACTGGCAAGGGGAACTCGCCAGCAACCCATAAAACCTAGACTGTCCAATTACTTAGGAGGACTGCCATGAAGTTCCGCCCGCTTCACGACCGCGTCGTCGTCAAGCGCATTGATGCCGAGGAAAAGACCGCCGCCGGCATCATCATTCCCGACACCGCCAAGGAAAAGCCGAGCCAGGGCGAAGTGATCGCCGTCGGCCCCGGCGGGCGCGACGAGAGCGGCAAGCTGATCCCGATCGATGTGAAGGTCGGCGACATCGTGCTGTTCGGCAAATGGTCGGGCACCGAGGTCAAGATCGACGGCCAGGAGCTGTTGATCATGAAAGAGAGCGACATCATGGGCGTGATGGAAGGTACCACCGCCAAGAAGAAGGCCGCCTGAGGCCGTTCCAGGAAACGAAGGAAACACCAACATGGCTGCTAAAGACGTCAAGTTTTCCTCCGACGCGCGCGATCGCATGCTGCGCGGCGTCGACATCCTCGCCAACGCGGTGAAGGTCACGCTCGGCCCCAAGGGCCGCAACGTCGTGCTCGACAAGTCGTTCGGCGCCCCGCGCATCACCAAGGACGGTGTGACGGTCGCCAAGGAGATCGAGCTCGAGGACAAATTCGAGAACATGGGCGCGCAGATGGTGCGTGAAGTCGCGTCCAAGACCTCCGACCTCGCCGGTGACGGCACCACCACCGCGACCGTGCTGGCCCAGGCGATCGTCAAGGAAGGCTCCAAGGCGGTGGCCGCCGGCATGAACCCGATGGACCTCAAGCGCGGCATCGACCTCGCGGTCGAGGCCATCGTGGAAGATCTGAAGAAGAACTCCAAGAAGGTCACATCCAACGAAGAGATCGCCCAGGTCGGCACCATTTCGGCCAACGGCGACGCGGAGATCGGCAAGTACCTCGCTGAAGCGATGAAGAAGGTCGGCAACGAGGGCGTGATCACGGTCGAAGAAGCGAAGTCGCTGGAGACCGAGCTCGACGTGGTCGAGGGCATGCAGTTCGACCGCGGCTACATCTCCCCCTACTTCATCACAAATGCCGACAAGATGCGGGTCGAATTCGAAGATCCCTACATCCTGATCTACGAGAAGAAGCTGTCGGGCCTGCAGGAGCTGCTGCCGCTGCTCGAAGCGGTGGTGCAGACCGGCAAGGCGCTCTTGATCGTGGCCGAGGACGTGGAAGGCGAAGCGCTCGCCACCCTCGTCGTCAACAAGCTGCGCGGCGGCCTCAAGGTGGCGGCGGTGAAGGCACCGGGCTTCGGCGATCGCCGCAAGGCCATGCTGCAGGACATCGCTATCCTGACCGGCGGCCAGGCCATCAGTGAAGATCTCGGCATTAAGCTCGAGAACGTCACCATCAACATGCTCGGCCGCGCCAAGAAGGTGTCGATCGACAAAGAGAACACCACGATCGTCAACGGCGCCGGCAAGAAGGCCGACATCGAGGCGCGCGTGGCGCAGATCAAGGCGCAGATCGAGGAGACCACCTCGGATTACGACCGTGAGAAGCTGCAGGAGCGGCTGGCCAAGCTCGCCGGCGGCGTGGCGGTGATCCGCGTCGGCGGCGCCACCGAGGTCGAGGTGAAGGAGCGCAAGGATCGCGTCGATGACGCGATGCACGCGACCCGCGCCGCGGTCGAGGAAGGCATCCTGCCGGGCGGCGGCGTCGCCCTGCTCCGTTCGGTCGAGGCGATCAAGCGCGTCAAGACCCAGAACGAGGACCAGAAGCACGGCGTCGAGATCGTCCGCAAGGCAATCCAGGCCCCGGCCCGCCAGATCGCGCAGAACGCCGGTGCTGACGGCTCGGTCGTGGTCGGCAAGATCCTCGAGAAGGATCAATATGCGTTCGGCTACGATGCGCAGTCGGGCGAGTACGGCAACATGGTGTCGAAGGGCATCATCGATCCGACCAAGGTGGTGCGTTGCGCCCTGCAGGACGCCTCGTCCGTCGCCGGCCTCCTGATTACCACCGAGGCCATGGTCGCCGAAATGCCGAAGAAGAAGGAAGCCATGCCGGCCATGCCGCCGGGCGGTGGTATGGACTTCTAAGGTTCGGCTCAGCCAATATGACAGGCGAAGGCCCGGGGGAAGCTCCGGGCCTTTTGCTTCTTGTGCCTCGCCCTGAGGAGCGGCCCAACGGGCCGCGTCTCGAAGGATGAGGCATCCTCATGGTTCGAGACGCGTCGCTGCGCGACGCTACTCACCATGAGGTCAATGCCCAAAACGAAAACGACCACCACGATAAGGCGCGGTTACATCCGCCGTCGCCTCGCCGTCAGTGGCCGCCGGACGAAACCGCAACAATCCCGGCTCGTCGCTTGTTGCCTCCATAGCCACCGCATGTGACACTGTCGTGACAGCGTGATGAATCCGCTCTTTACCATCGGCTATGAGCAGGCGACGCCGGCCGCCGTGCTGGGCGAGCTCAAGCGCGCGCATGTCGATCTCGTGGTCGATACCCGCGCGGTGGCGGCCTCCCGCCGTCCCGGTTTCTCCAAGCGACAGCTCGCGGCGGCGCTCGAAGAAGCTGGCATCGGCTATGTGCATCTGCAGAAGCTCGGCACCCCGGCCGAGGGCCGCCAGGCCGCGCGCGCCGGCGACATCGACAAGCTCTGGCGCATCTACGACAAGCACATCAAGACGGCGCCCGCGCAGGAAGCGCTCGACGAACTGCTGGCGCTCCTCAAATCGGGCAAGCGGCTGGTGCTGCTGTGCTACTGCCGCGACCCCAAGAGCTGCCACCGCAGCCGCATCGTGGCGGAGGTCAAGAAACGCCGCCGGCTCAAGGTCGAGGACCTGATCCCGCCCCTGTTCTGAGGGCCCGCTGATTTGGCGGGACCCTGCCTTGATTCAAATCAAGGCGAGAAACCGCCCGGCCAACCATTTGTAGCGCAACAGCAATCGCAAACCATTTGCAGGGAGACTTACATGCTTGACGTCGCGCGCCAAACGGGTGGCAGCGGATCGCCACAATCACCGGCAGTCAAGGACATCCTCAATTTTATCGCCGGCGAATACGTGGCGGCCAAGGGCGGCAAGCGCTTCGACAAGTCCTCGCCGGTCACCGGCGCGCTCATCGCGCGCGTCTCGGAAGCGGGCCAAGCGGAAGTCGACGCCGCGGTCAAAGCCGCACGCGCGGCGCTCGAAGGCCCCTGGGGCCGCATGGCGCCGGCTGAGCGAGGCGACATGCTGTACGCGGTCGCCAACGAGATCAACAAACGCTTCGACGATTTCCTGCAGGCCGAAGTCGCCGACACCGGCAAGCCGGTGTCGCTGGCGAGCCATCTCGACATCCCGCGCGGCGCCGCCAACTTCAAGGTATTCGCCGATACCATCAAGAACGTCGCCACGGAGTTCTTCGAAATGGGCACGCCTGACGGTGCTGGCGCCATCAATTACGCGGTGCGCCGGCCGATCGGCGTGGTCGGCGTGATCTGCCCCTGGAACCTGCCGCTCCTGCTCATGACCTGGAAGGTCGCGCCGGCGCTCGCCTGCGGCAACACTGTGGTGGTGAAGCCGTCCGAGGAAAGCCCGCAGACCGCGGCCCTGCTCGGCGACGTGATGAACGCAGTCGGCGTTCCTAAGGGCGTGTACAACGTGGTGCACGGCTTCGGGCCTGGCTCGGCCGGTGAATTCCTCACCCGCCATCCGGGCGTCAATGCCATTACCTTCACCGGCGAGACCAGGACCGGCGCCGCCATCATGAAAGCCGCCGCCGACGGCGCGCGGCCGGTGTCGCTCGAAATGGGCGGCAAGAACCCGGCCATCGTGTTCGCCGATTGCGATTTCGAGGCGGCCATCGACGGCACCATGCGTTCCTGCTTCGTCAATTGCGGCCAGGTTTGTCTCGGCACCGAGCGCGTCTATGTCGAGCGGCCGATCTTCGAGAAGTTCGTCGCTGCGTTGAAGGCGCGCGCCGAGAAACTCAAGCTCGGCGCGCCGGAAGACGCCGCCACCACCATGGGCCCGCTGATCAGCCAGGAACACCGCGACAAGGTGCTGTCCTATTACAAGAAGGCGCGCGAGGAAGGCGCCACCGTCGTCACCGGCGGCGGCGTACCGAAAATGCCCGATGGCATGGCCAAAGGCGCCTGGGTCGAGCCGACCATCTGGACCGGCCTGCCCGATACCGCCCCCACCGTGACCGAAGAAATCTTCGGGCCCTGCACCCATATCGCGCCATTCGATGCCGAAGAGGAGGTGATCAAGCGCGCCAATGCGCTCGACTATGGCCTCGCCGCTTCGGTCTGGACCACCAACCTCGCGCGCGCGCATCGCGTTGCCTCGCGCATCGAAGCCGGCATCGTCTGGGTCAACAGTTGGTTCCTGCGCGACCTGCGCACGCCGTTCGGCGGCATGAAGCAGTCCGGCATCGGCCGCGAAGGCGGCGTGCACTCGCTCGAGTTCTATACCGAGCTCAAGAACGTCTGCATCAAGCTTTAGGAACAAGTCATTCCGGACGCCGCCAACGGGTCTGCGCGAAGCGCGGCCCGCTGACAGGCTCCGCGGCGATCCGGAATCCATAAACGAACACCGAGAGAATATCTGGATTCCGGATTCGCGCCTTCGGTGCGCCCCGGAATGACAGCAGGAGAAAGACAATGGCACGTATCATCGGCGCGGTCGCCGCCTCCCACACGCCGACCATCGGTTTTGCCTATGACCGCAACAAGCAGAACGATCCGGTGTGGGCGCCGATCTTCGAGGCCTTCAAGCCGGTGCAGCAATGGCTCGCCGACAAGAAGCCGGACGTATTGTTCGTGATCTTCAACGATCACGTCACCTCCTTCTTCTTCGATCACTACTCGGCCTTCGCGCTGGGGATCGGTGAAAGCTATGCAGTGGCCGACGAAGGCGGCGGTGCGCGCAACCTTCCGCCGGTCAAAGGGCATACTGGTCTCTCGCACCACATCGCCGCCTCGCTGGTCGCCGACGAATTCGACATGTCCGTCTTCCAGGGCAAGCCGCTCGACCACGGCTGCTTCTCGCCGCTATCAATGATGTGGCCGCATGAGCCGGCCTGGCCGGGCGCGATCGTGCCGCTGCAGGTCGGCGTGCTGCAATTCCCGGTCCCCTCGGCGGCGCGCTGCTATAAGCTCGGCCAGTCGCTGCGCAAGGCGATCGAAAGCTATCCTGACGATCTGAAGGTCGCGCTGGTTGCTACCGGCGGTCTCTCGCACCAGGTACATGGCGAACGCGCCGGATTCAACAACACCGCCTGGGACGAGCAGTTCCTCGACATGATCGAGAAGGACCCGGTCGCGCTGACCCGCATGACGCTGGCCGACTATGCTCGGCTCGGCGGCATGGAAGGCGCCGAAGTCATCATGTGGCTGGTGATGCGCGGCGCCATGTCCGCCAACATCAAATGCCTGCACCGCAGTTATTACCTGCCGTCGATGACCGGCATCGCCACCGCCGTCTATGAGAACGAGGCGATCGAGCCGCCGGCCGACGTCAACGGCGACCATCAGCGTCATATCGGCCATCAGTTGGCCGGCGCCGAGCAACTGACCGGCACCTATCCGTTCACGCTCGCGCGCAGCGTCAAGGGCTTCCGCATCAACAAATTCCTGCACGATCTGGTCGAACCGGACAAACGCGCGCACTTCCTGGCCGATCCGGAAGCAGCCTTCGAGGCGGCGGGCTTGAGCACTGAGGAGCGCGCCATGATCGCCCGGCGCGACTGGCGCGCCATGATCCATTACGGCGTCAGCTTCTTCATGCTGGAAAAGCTCGGCGCCGTGGTCGGCGTCTCCAACCTGCACATCTATGCGGCCATGCGCGGCGAAACGCTGGAGGAATTCCAGAAGACCCGCAATGCCCCGGGCGCGCTCTATTCGGTCGCCGGCAAGGACACGCCGAAACTCGCCTGGGACAAGGAACCGGCCGATTGATGCGGCCGGCTGCCGCCCCTGACCAATTCCGTCCGGTCGAACGCTATAGCAATACGATGGCCTGTTCCGCTTGATATATGCGGATTTTCTATCCACCGTATTGTTGTCCGCCAAGCGCTCGATTAGCCTTGATCTGCGGGTCCGGCCGACGGGGCCGACCCAATGGGGACAAGGCCATGCGGGCAATACTGGCAGCGTTGATGATCCTTGGCGCCTTTTCGACGGCGCAGGCGCAGATCAGAGTCGAGCGCGTCGACGTCGTGCAGCGCGGACTCTACAAAATCGAAAAAACCAAGACGATCAAGGATAAGGCGATCTCGACCGGTCAACGAACGAGCGCCACCAAGATTACTTTTAGTCGCAACACCAGCACAATTCACGTCGGCGACGGGGTCGTGTTCGGTCTCGACGTATCCATCCACGGCCGGCCGCACGGCCTCAGTGTGCCGTTTCGCATCGTGTGGCGTTATCCGCAGCCGGGGTTGCGCAATCCCGCCACCGGCAAGGTCAAATTCCGCGATGAATATATCGACCGGCAGCGGCTGAATGCCAAAGCGACATTTTATTGGAGTCTGGGCGCTCCTTGGACCCAGGTTCCTGGCGAATGGACATTCGAAATGTGGTACGGCAAACGCATGCTGGTTTCGGAAACCTTCTTGCTGACCAAATAGCCGTCAGGCGCGGCACAATCGCGCCGATTGAACGCGCATCCTTGCATGCTTATGTGACGGCGGACGAACTCAGTTTCGGGCGATCGCCGCGGTGACGCGGTAGGCTCTTCACTCTCCACAAGGCGGCGATGCAACGGGCGCCGACGAGCCGAAAGAGCGGGAGTAACGCCCCGCATCGCCCGAGCCTCCTTACCTCGTCATTCCGGGGCGCGGCCGAATGGCCGCGAACCCGGAATCCATAATCCCAGCGCTGCGGCGTACGGATTCGGGGTCCAGCGCTTCGCGATGTCCCGGCAGGACGGAAGTTATTTGATCAGGCGGATTCCGTATAACTACTCCGCCGCAAGCGGCGCGATCCGCTTGGCGCGCTCGACACCGGAAACCAAGATTACAATGCCGACAACGCCGGCCAGGAATACACCGGCAATGCCGGCGACTGCCGCCAGCAACAGATCGAAGCCGCCGCGGCTATAAAGCCAGGCGATGATCGACACCGCCACGCCCGACGAGATGAAGGTGAAGAAATAACGCACCGCATAGACGCGGCCACGCCAGGCATCGGCCGTATAGCGCGCGATCACCAGATCCCCGACCGTCACCTGTACGTAGATCGCCGCCATGGTGACGGCGAGCGAGGCCAGAAGC
>JAKAMD010000488.1 GCA_021823875.1 Pseudomonadota bacterium
CTCTCCCTGTTCCGTGCCCGGTCGGAGGGAGCCATGCATAAGCCATCGTGCGTATTCCGACGCAGCGTGACCGCTGATTCCGAAAAGGTGTGACCGCCGATTCCGAGGACGTGACCGAGGATTCCGAAATAAGCGTGACCGATTTGGCCGAGTTGTCGGAACGGCCGGTCACGATGTCGGAAATGGGAAGGCGGATGTGTGGCAACCCTGTTTGAGGAAGCCGCTACTCTCCCGAGTTTTTTGCGAGGGAAAGGATGGCGGCGGAACGGATTGCCATGCACAGAATCAAGGAGCTGTTGCGGCTCAAGTACGAATGCGCGCTGTCGTTTGAGCGGATCGGCCGAGCACTTAGGATTTCCAAGGGCGTCGTCGCCAAGTACGTGAAGGCGGCGGAAGTAGCCGGCCTGGACTGGGCCCAGATAAGGGATCTGGATGAGGACGCGCTTGAACGTCGACTGAACCTGCGTCATGGACGTGGCGCGGCACGCGGGCATGTGGCGCCGGACTTTGCCCATGTTCATCAGGAATTGAAGAGGAAGAGCGTCACGCTGGCGCTGCTGTGGGAGGAGTATCGCCAGGGGCACGGTGATGCCGCCTACCAATACTCGCGCTTTTGTGATCTCTACCGGGCCTTCGCCCGGAACCTCAAGCGCTCGATGCGGCAAACCCACCGCGCCGGCGAGAAGCTGTTTGCCGATTACGCCGGCGATACGGTGCCGGTCATCGACCCCGCCACGGGCGAGATCCACCGTGCGCAGATCTTCGTCGCCGTGCTGGGCGCGTCGAACTACACCTACGCCTGCGCCACGGCGGCGGAGACCCAAGCCGACTGGCTGGGTGCTCTGGGCCGGGCATTACATTTCATCGGTGGTGCCCCGGAATTGATCGTACCGGACAATCCTCGGGCGATGATCGGCGAGGCCAACCGCTACGAGCCGGAACCGCAGCGGGCGGTCGCCGAATTCGCCGCGCATTACGGCACCGCGGTGCTGCCGGCGCGCCCCTACCGTCCGCAAGACAAGGCCAAGGTTGAGGTTGGCGTGCAAATCGTCCAGCGCTGGGTGCTTGCCCGACTGAGGAATTGGCGTTTCTTCTCCTTGGCTGAACTCAACGCTGCCATCGCCGAGTTAGTCGAGGATCTCAACAGCCGACCGTTCAAGAAACTGCCTGGCTGCCGGCGTGACGCCTTCGAATCGCTCGACCGACCGGCCCTGCGCCCCTTGCCGCTCACCCCGTTCCAGTACGCCCAGTGGAAGAAGGCCCGGGCCAACATCGACTACCACGTCGAGGTCGACGGGCATTACTACAGCGTACCCCACGCCCTGGTCCGCCAGGAGATCGAGATTCGACTGACGGCCGGCAGCGTCGAATGCTTCTTCAAGGGTAAGCGCATCGCAGCGCATCCGCGCAGTGCGCGCCGCGGCGCTCACAGCACCGTCCCCGAGCACATGCCGGCCTCGCACCGCGCGCATGCCGAATGGACGCCGGGCCGGATGCTCAACTGGGCAGCAACATTGGGATCGGCGACGACGGAGATCGTGCGCTACCAACTGGAATCGCGGCCGCATCCGGAGCAAGGCTACCGCGCCTGTCTGGGAGTCATGCGCTTGGCCAAAACCTATGGCAAGGCGCGCCTGGAGGCGGCCTGTGCCCGCGCCGTCGCACTCGGCGCTCGCCGCTACAAGTCGGTCGCCTCGATCCTCAAGGCGGGCCTCGATCGCCAGCCGCTGCCCGGCTCCGCTCAAACCGAACTGACCCTGCCGTCGCATGGCAACGTGCGCGGTTCCTCGTACTACCACTGACCCATCAGGAGACCTATGCTCACCCACCACAGCCTCGTTCAAATGAAGTCCCTTCGCCTCGACGGCATGGCACGCGCCTTCGAGGAGCAACTCGCGCAGCCCGGTGCAGCGGCACTGTCCTTTGAGGAACGTATCGCCATGATCATCGACCGCGAGGTGTCGTTCCGTGACACCAAGCGCGTGACGCGCCTGCTCAGGCAGGCGAAGCTCAAGCTCGGCAGCGCCTGCCTCGAAGATGTCGATTATCGTCCCGAGCGCGGCCTGGAGAAGAAGCTCCTCGCTACGCTCGGCAGCGGCGACTGGATCCGCCATCATCACAACTGCCTGATCACCGGTCCCACCGGCAGCGGCAAGACCTGGCTCGCTTGCGCTCTGGGCAACGCTGCTTGCCGCCAAGGCTTCTCGGTGCTGTACGTCCGCCTGCCGCGCCTCTTCGAGGAGTTGCGTATCGCTCACGGCGACGGCAGCTTCACGCGCCGCCTCGTCGCTCTGGCGAAAACCGATGTCCTACTAATCGACGACTGGGGCCTGGCGCCGCCGTCGGCGGCGGAACGCTCCGATTTGCTCGAAGTGCTCGACGACCGCGTTGGCTCGCGCGCCACCGTCATCACCAGCCAATTGCCGGTGGAACATTGGCACGAGTATCTCGGCGAGCCGACGCTCGCCGATGCCATCCTTGATCGCATCCTGCATTCCTCGCACCGACTCAAACTTGCCGGCGAGTCGATGCGCAAGGTGGGAAAATCATGAAGTCGGCGCGCCAAACACGGGTTCCCCACAGGCGACCGCCCGCCAGCGTTAGAGGCGCGCTGGCGGTCGCCTGTGGACAACCCTGCGCCCTGCCATCGTGACCGGTTAGGTTAGAATTTGAACACCACGCATCCGCGCTTCTCCAGCGGTCACGTTCATCGGTGCGGTCGGTCACGTTCGTCGGAATGCGCACCATCGCCGCTGCATCACTTTGA
>JAKAMD010000065.1 GCA_021823875.1 Pseudomonadota bacterium
TCTGGTTCATCCTGGGCGGCGGCGCGATCTTCGCCGCCTGGCCGGCGCTCTATGCCTTGAGCTTCTCCGGCTTCTACCTCGCCATGTTCCTGGTACTGTTCTCGCTCATCCTGCGGCCGGTCGGCTTCAAGTACCGCTCGAAGCGCGAGAGCCCGACCTGGCGGCGTAACTGGGACTGGGCACTGTTCGTGGGCGGCGCCGTGCCGGCGCTGATCTTCGGCGTGGCGGTCGGCAACACCCTGCAGGGCGTGCCGTTCCATTTCACTGACGACCTGCGCCCGATCTATGAAGGCAACCTGTTCGGCCTGCTCAATCCGTTGGCGCTCTATTGCGGATTGGTGTCGCTCTCCATGCTGGTCATGCACGGGGCGGCCTGGCTCGCCTTCAAAGCGGAAGGCGTGGTGGCCGATCGCGCCGCAGCGATCGGCTGGAAAGCGGCGCTGATCGCGGCGGTGCTGTTCGCCGGTGGCGGTCTGCTCACCTGGGCCGGGTTGCTTGGCGGCTATCACGTGACCAGCCCGATCGTCTGGGACGGCCCGTCCAATCCGCTCGGCAAGACCGTGGTGGTCGACGCCCACGCCTGGATGCAGAACTTCTACGCCGTGCCGTTGCTGTTCGTGGTGCCGGCGCTCGGTATCGCGGCGCCGCTCCTGGCGGCGATCGGTTTCAGGGCGCGCCTGGCCGGCTCTACCTTCCTGATCTCGATGCTGGCTGTCGCCTGCATCATCGCAACGGTCGGGCTCGCCATGTTCCCCTTCATTCTGCCGTCGAGCACGCATCCGGCCGATGCACTCATGGTGTTCGACGCCTCGTCGAGCCGCGCTACCTTGCGCAACATGCTGATCGCGACGGTGATCTTCCTGCCGATCGTGCTGGCCTATACCGGCTGGGTATACAAGGTGCTGTGGGGCAAGGTCGGCGAAGGCACCATCGAAAACGCCGGCACGACGGCCTACTGAGCGAGAACGGAGACAAGACGATGTGGTATTTTTCCTGGGTTCTCGGCCTCGGCTTGGCCGCCACCGTCGGCATCCTCAACGCGATGTGGTACGAGCTCCGTCTCGTGCGCGAACGTGACGAGGGCGGCACGCCGCCGATGCGTACGCCGTAGCGCTGCAGCCGACGATCAAGTCTAGAGCTTGCGCAATCCGCCGACCGCCCTGCGGCCGGCGAATTGCGTTTGGGCGCCGAGCGCTTCCTCGATGCGGATACCTTCGTTCCACTTCGCCATCCGCTCGGAGCGGGCGAAGGAGCCGACCTTGAGCTGATCGGCCTGCCAGCCGACCGCCAAATGCACGATGGTCACGTCCTCGCTCTCGCCCGAGCGAGCCGAGATCACGGTCTTCCAGTTGACGGCACGGGCGGCGTCGAAGGCGGCGCGCGTTTCCGTCAGCGTGCCGACCTGGTTGGGCTTGATCAGCGCGGCATTGCAGGCGCCGGTCGCGGCGGCGGCGTTCACGCGCGCGGCCGAGGTCACGAGATAATCGTCACCGATGATCTGCACGCGATCACCCACGCGCGCCGTGATCAGGCGCATGCCTTCATCGTCGTCCTCGGCCACCGGGTCCTCGATCGAGACGATCGGATAGCGTCCGCACCATTCGGCCAGCCGGTCAACCAGCGCTTCGGTGGAGAGCTCCTCGCGGTCGGTGGCGAGCCGATAGCGGCCATTGTCGTAGAATTGCGAGGCGGCGACGTCGATGGCGATGCCGACATCCACGCCCGGGCGGAATTTCGCGCGCTCGATCGCCTGCACCGCGCGGTCGAGCGCCTCCTCGTTAGAGGAAAATGCCGGCCACCAACCGCCTTCGTCGGCGACGCCGGCAAGCAGGCCGAGTTCGCTCATCAGCGCGCCGCCCGCCCGATAGACTTCCGCCACCATGGCCATGGCTTCGTCGAACGAGTGCGCGCCGAGCGGGATGACGAGAAAGTCCTGCAAGTCGATACGGTTTCCGGCATGGGCGCCACCGCCGAAGAGCTGCACCATGGGCATCGGCAGCTGCACCGGTTTGCCTTGCGCGAGGTAGCGCCACAACGGCAGGCCGGCGCTTGTCGCGGCTGCGTGCGCCGCCGCCATCGACACCGCGATCAATGCATTGCCGCCGAGGCGGGCTTTTTGTGGCGTGCCATCGAGCTCGATCACACGCGCATCAATGATGGCCTGATCGTCGGCACGCAGGCCGAGCAGCGCTGGCCGGATTTCGTCGCGGATGGCGGCGAGCGCCTTGCTCACGCCCTGGCCGCCGAAGGCGGCATCATGATCGCGCAGTTCGATCGCTTCCCGCTTGCCGCGCGAGGCGCCGGCGGGCGCGATGGCGCGGCCACGCGCGCCATCGGCCAAAACAAGCTCCGCCTCGACCGTCGGGCGCCCACGCGAATCCCACACCCGGCGGCAGAGAATGTCGCGGATCGTCGCATCGTTCGCCATCACGCTTCCTTTTCAAGACTTGAGTTCGTTTTGCCAGGCTGCGGCGATGGCAGCGAGCCGTTCGGCCGGTTCACGGATCAACGCGCTCGCCACCTTGCGCACGCGCTCCTTGTCGCGTTCCGCTGTCACATATTCGGCCGGCGACATGCCGTCGACGCGCGCCAGGAAAAGCCCGGCTAGCAGCGCGCTGGTGCGCGCCTCGATTACTTCGACCGGCTCCCAATCGACGCCGGCCAGATAGGCGTTTGCGAGCGTGTGAAAGGCTTCGATGAATCGTTCCGTGGCCGGTGGCACCCACAGGCATTTCAACAGGAAATGATTGAGGCAGAAGGCGATGTCGAAGGCCGGATCGCCCCACCAGGCGCATTCGGCGTCGATGAACACCGGGCCGCGCGGGCCGAGCAGGATATTCTTCGGGCTGACATCGCCATGTACCAGCGCGTGCTTGCTGGTGGCGGTAGTGCGCGCGATCTGCTCGAGCCGTGCGGCAAGGTCAGTATGCTTCTGCGCGGTCGCCAGCAAATATGGCTTCAGCCGGATGGCGTGAAAAATGTCATCTGACGCGAACCGCGCCGGCATGTCGGCGCGCTTGGCGGTCACGCTATGGATGCGCGCCAGGCGGGAGCCGACCGCGCGCGCCGCATCGAGCGAAACGTGCGCCTTGCTCAGCTCCACCTTCCAGTTAGGGTAGTTCGCCTCTTCAAGAAACTCCATGGCGAAAATGCCGGCTTGCGCGTCTTCCGCCAGGATCTTCGGAACCGCATCCGGCATGAATTCAGCGACCACCTCGAACCAGGCCGCTTCGTTGACATTGCGCTCGACCGGTACCGGCCAATCCGAAACAACCCTCAGTTTGGGCAATGCACGTTTGACGCAGAACACCGCGTCATCCACCTCAACGCGCCAGATGTCGGACGATATGCCGCCGCTCAAGCGCTGCATGCGCAAGCGTGCCGTCGCAGAGACCAGCCCGGCCTTGCGGATGAAGCGAACGATCGCTTCGTCCATCGGCTCGCCGGCTGGCGCGTTCGTGTCGGCGGTCTGCGTCATGCGGCCCAGGCTATAGCACAGGCCGAAGTGCCGACAATCGCCGCCAGGGATGGAGGATATTTGGTCGCGCCCGCCAGGCTATTGGGTCAGCTGCGGGCCGTCGCGCCAGACAAAAAAACCCGGACGGGCGGCGATCGCCCGTCCGGGGTTCTGGTCGATCAATCGGCCGCGATGGCCGTCGCGTTATTTCACTTTGAGGCCGAGCTTGCGCACCACGGGGCCCCATGTCTTTTCGTCGCGATCGAGTTCGGCGGCGTAGGCTTCCGGCGTGCCCGGTATCGTCTCGGCGCCATCCGTGGCGAGACGCTTTTTGACGTCCGGCGAAGCCAAGGCGACGTCCAACGCCTTGTTCAACTGGCTGATGATCGGCTTTGGCGTGCCGGCAGGGGCGACCAGTCCGTAGCGCAGCGCAACGTCGAAATTGGGGACACCCTGTTCCTCGATCGTCGGCAAGTCGGGCAGCAAAGGCGACCGCTTTGCGCTCGATACGCCAAGCGCCCGCAATTTTCCGGCCTTGACGTTTCCGATCGCCACCGGAATGGGCACGAACATCAGGCGGATTTGGCCGCCCAGCAATTCTTTGAGCGCCGGACCATTGCCCTTGTAGGGAATGTGTTGGAGCTTGATCCCGGTCTCGCTGGCAAACAGCTCGGCGGCAAGATGATTGACGGTGCCGATGCCTGGGGAGCCGAATTGCATCGGCTGGGGCTGCGCCTTTGCGTATTTGATGAGTTCGGCGACGGAATGTACCGGCAGTGATGGATTGACGACCAGGACGCTGGGCGCCGCGCCGATCATGCCGATCGGCGCGAAGCTTTTACGCGGATCGTATCTAAGATTAGCATATAAGCTCGGCGCGATCGCAAAGGTTCCCGAGTAGCTCAGCAATATCGTGTAGCCGTCCGGCGTGGCTTCGGACACGTAATGGGTCCCGATCGTCCCGCCTGCGCCGCCGCGGTTTTCCACGACGATCGTTCCGCCCAATGCGGTCGACATTATGTCGGAGACGCTGCGGGCCACAACGGTGGTGCTTCCGCCCGGCGGGAACGGCACGATCAGCCGGACGGGCCGTTCAGGATAGCCGGCAGCGAACCCGGTTTTCGACAGCAGCGTGGCGGTAGGTGCAGCAGCAAGAGCTGTAAGCAACGTGCGGCGTGAGAGCTTCATTGATTTCCCCCGATTGAAAACTTGCGGCCGGAATGACGGCACCGGCTTTATTCAGTTCGCCCCGACATGTAAGGGCTCAGCGACCAAGATAGATTTGCATCGCATCTTTTTAAAATCGATACGAGTGATATTCGGTATTCACCCTATGAATTCGCGCCGATGAGTTAAATCCCAGCAGTGGTCTGTTCTATTTGTTCGCAAGGCTAATCAGGCGTTTTGCCCCGCACACGGTAACGCAGTCGTCGATGTGGGTCCAATCGCGGTTGGTTTCGCGCGGAATCACGGGGCGGCTCGCCCCCGATCGTCACGTCGCCTGCTGGCGCGTCTTGCGGGTGCTGGCGTTGGTCTTGGCCACTCCAAGGTGGGTTTCCAAAAGCGCGGGATCGGCGGCCAGTGCAGCGCTGTCGCCCTGGTAGGCGATGCTGCCGCGCTCGAGAATAACGGCCCGGTCGGTGAAGCCGAGGATCTTCTGCGCGTTCTGCTCGACCAGAATGGCCGACAGGCCTTCCTCGCGAATGATCTTGCGCAGCACGCGCAGCAATTCTTCGATGATGATCGGGGCCAGTCCTTCCAGCGGCTCGTCCAGCAGCATGATGCGCGGATTGAGGATGAGCGCGCGGCCGATCGCCAGCATCTGCTGCTCGCCGCCGGAGAGCTCATTGCCGAGATTGTGGCGACGCTCCTCCAGGCGCGGAAACATGGCGTACACCTTGGCGAGCGTCCAGGCGCCCGGCTGTGCCACCGCGGTCAGGTTTTCCTCGACGGTGAGCGAGCGGAAGATGTTGCGCTCCTGCGGTACCCAGCCGATGCCGACATGGGCGCGCTGGTCCGGGCGCAAGCCGGTGATATCGCGGCCGTCGAGCTTGATGCTGCCGCCAAAACGGCGTGTGACGCCGACGATCGAGTTCACCAGCGTGGTTTTGCCCATGCCGTTGCGGCCGAGCAGCGCCAGCGCTTCGCCCTCGGCGATGGTGAAGCTGATATTGCTCAGCACCACCGCCTCGCCATAGCCGGCGTTCAGGTGATCGATTTTGAGCAGTTCAGACATCGACCGCCTCCTCGCCGAGATAGACGGCCTTGACGCGCGGGTCGCGCGCCACCTCTTCCGGGGAGCCCTCGACGAACAGCGCGCCGTTGACCAGCACCGAAATACGGTCGGCGAAGGAGAACACGATATCCATGTCGTGCTCGATCAGCAGCACGGTGACGTCCTCGGGCAGGGCGGCGACGGCGGTGAGAATCTCGTGCCGCTCGTCCTCCGGCACGCCGGCGGCCGGCTCGTCGAGCAGGAGCACGCGCGGCCGGCAGGCGATGGCGACCGCGATCTCCAACAGACGCTGCTTGCCGTAAGGCAATTCGGCGGTGCGGCGGTCGATGACGTCGGTGAGATGGAAGTGTTCAAGGATTTCAACGGATTCCAGCACCAGGTCGGGCCGGCTGCCGACTATGCGCCACCAGTCGAGGCCTTGGCCGCGCCGCTCGGACACGGCGAGGCCGATGGTTTCCAGCGGCGTCAGATCGCCGAACAACTGGTTGATCTGGAAGGTGCGCACGATGCCGAGTTGTACCCGCTTATGCATCGACAGCGCGCTGATATCCTCCCCCTCCAGCAGCACGCTGCCGCTGGTCGGCCGCAGCACGCCGGTGAGCAGATTGATCAAGGTGGTCTTGCCGGCGCCGTTCGGTCCGATCAGCGCGTGGCGCGCGCCCTTCTCGATCTGCAGCGAAACATTGCTGGTCGGCACGATGGCGCCGAACTGTTTCACCAGATTGAGTGTTTCCAGCACCACGGTCATGGTCAGTGTCCGGGCTCTTCGGTGGACGGGGCGGTCAGATGTGCCGTCGTCCGCCAATCGAGGCGTGCCGCCAGCCGCCGGATCGGCGTCGTCCAGGAGGTGATGCGCTCGCGTCCCACCAGCACGAGCACCACCAGCACCAGGCCGATCCAAAACGGCCAGTATTGCGGGGTCAGCGCCGACAGATAGTCCTGCATGAACTTGAAGATGATCGCGCCGATCAGTCCGCCATAGAGATAGCCGGCGCCGCCGATGATCAGCACCAGCAGCAGATCGGCCGAGCGATCGAAGGAGAACAGATCGAGCGAGGCGAAGGCGGTGGTCTGCGCCACCAGCGCGCCGGCGACGCCGGCGTAAAAGGCGGAGATCGTGTAGATGATGACCAGCCGGGTATCGACCGAGATGCCGATCGCCAGCGCGCGCAGCGGATTGCTCTTCACCGACAAGAGCGACAGGCCGAACGGCGAGTTCACCAAGCGGCGGGCGAGCAGGAACAGGATGAACAGAACGATCAGGCAATAGGTGTAGCCGGTGTGGCCGGCGAGATCGAACGGGAACAAGCCGAGCACCGGCTTGATGTCGACGCCCTGCAGGCCGTCGGCGCCGCCGGTCAGCCAGCCGTTCCGGTTGGCAATCTCGGCGAGGATCAGCGCCACGCCGAGCGTCACCATCAGCCGGGTCAGGTCAGAGCCGCGCAGCACCAGGAAGCTGGTGACGAAGCCGACCGCCATCGCAACGAAGCCGCCGCACAGCAGGGCCAGCACCGGCTCGTCGACGATGTGGAATTTGGCGAGCAATGCCGCCGTATAGGCGCCGAGCCCGAGAAAGGCCGCGTGCCCGAGCGAGATGATGCCGGCATAGCCGAGGATAAGGTCGAGCGAGAGCGCGAACAGGCCGAGCCAGGCGATCTCGGTGAGGATGAGGTGCTGGTCCGGCAGCACGAAGATGGCGGCGAAAGCGGCCAGCCAGAACAGCATCTCGAGCGGATGCCAGCGGGCGCGGGCGGACAGCCATTCGGTGGCGGCGCGGATGGCGGCGGGAGAGGGGATCATGACCGGCGCCTCATCGCGACCCGACGCGGGAAAACAGTCCCTGCGGCCGCCAGATCAGCACCACGATCATGATGGTGTAGATGACGAAGGCGCCGAGCGAAGGCACGTAATATTTGCCGGCGACGTCGCAGATGCCGAGCAGCAGCGAGGCGAGAAACGGCCCGGTGATGCTGGACGTGCCGCCGACCGTCACCACGATCAGGAAGTAGATCATGAATTTGAGCGGGAAGGTGGGATCGAGCCCCAGGATCTCGGCGCCGAGCGCGCCACCGAGGCCGGCGAGACCCGAACCGAACGCAAAGGTGAGCGCGAAAATCCAGTTGACATTGATGCCGAGCCCGCGCGCCACCCGGCTGTCGTCGACGGCGGCGCGCAGCCGGCTGCCGAAGCGGGTCTTGGCGAGGATGAATTGCAGCGCCACCGTCAAGAGACCGCACAGGACGATGATCAGCAACCGGTAGCGTCCGATGCTGATGCCGAAGACGTCGAACTGGCCTTTCAGATAATTCGGTATCTGCACGAAGACCTGGCTGGAGCCCATGACATAGTCGACCGCCGCCACCGACATGAACACGAGGCCGATGGTGAACAACACCTGGTCGAGCGGGTTCTTGCTGTAGACATGCACATAGAGCGTGCGTTCGAACACAAAACCGATGGCCGCGCTCACCAGGAAAGCGATCGGCAGGCCGGCGAAGAAGGGGATGCCGACGCGATTGACCAGCACGACGGTGACATAGCCGCCGGCCATGGCGAACGCGCCGTGCGCGAGATTGACGAAGTTCATCAGGCCGAGCGTCACCGCCAGCCCGGCCGCCAGCACGAACAGCAGCATGCCGTAGGCAATTCCGTCGACCAGAATAGTGATCATGTTGGCTCTGCGGCGTGATGCTGCATTTTGGGTGAGATGTGCGCACGGCGGCGGCGGCCGCCGTGCGCTGCGTGACGATCAGCCTATTTCTTGGCCGCCTTCACGGGATCCTTGACGGCCTTGAAAGTTTCGAACTCGACATTGTAGAGCTGGCCGTCCTTCTTCTCGACCTTGCGGATGTAGATATTCTGGATGATGTCGCGGGTCTGCGGATCGATCTCGATCGGCCCGCGCGGGCTTTCCCACTTCATCCCCTTCATGGCGGCGATGAGCGATTCGGCATCGGCCTTGCCTTTGGTCTTTTTCAGCGCGGCGTAGATCAGGTGCATGCCGTCATAGCCGCCGACCGACATGAAGTTGGGGCGGAAATGATTGGCTTTCTCGAACGCGGCCACATAGGCCTTGTTCGCCGCCGACTGATGATCAGCCGAATACATGTGCGCGGTCACCGTGCCGATGGCGGCGTCGCCCATGCCCGGCAACAGATCGTCGTCGGTCACGTCGCCGGTTCCGATCAGCTTGATGCCGGCCTTGTCGAGGCCGCGCTCGGTGAACTGCTTCATGAAGGTGCCGCCTTGGCCCGACGGCACGAAGATGTATATCGCATCCGGCTTGGCATCGGCTGCGCGCTGCAGGAACGGCGCGAAGTCGGGATTGGCGAGCGGCACGCGGATGGCCTGCAGAATCTGGCCGCCATGCGATTTAAAGCGCTCGGTAAAGGACTTCTCGGCGTCATAGCCCGGCGCGTAGTCGGAGACGATGGTGACGACCTTCTTGATCTTATTCTGCGCCGCCCAATCGGCAATGATGACGGCCGATTGCGGCACGGTGAAGCTGGTGCGCACGATATAGGGCGACTTCTCGGTGATGATCGAGGTGCCCGCCGCCATAACGAGTTCCACCACTTTCGCCTTGGTGGCGAGCGGGGCGGCGACCAGCGCGGCCGGCGTGATCTCGAAGCCGGCGATGATGTTGACGTGATCGTTGACGATTAATTCCTGCGCCAGGCGTTTGGTGTGATCGGGCACGCTGCCGGAATCGCGCAGGATGACTTCGATCTTCTTGCCGGCGACGGTGTCGCCGTGTTGCTTCATGTAGAGGTCGACCGCCGCCTTGATCTGCTTGCCGGTCGATGCCTGTTGACCCGTCATTGACACGATCAGGCCGATCTTGACGGTTCCTTGCGCATAGGCGCCACCGGTGGCGAGCGCGCCGAGAGCGAGTGCTGCGACCGCTCCGGTCACATATTTCGACATCATGAGTATTTCCTCCGTTTTGGCTGGTTCGTTTTTTTGTTCTTTTGCGGCCGCATTCGTCGGAATGGGCCACGTGTATTCGTCGGTGCCGGCTGAGGGTCAGAGCGAGCTCGGTGCCGGCCCCATGCACTCTATCGCCGCGAGAGATGGCGAGCGAGCCATGCGACCGGGTCCCAATGCTTTTTCCCAGAACCTGCTATTTTCTTGAACTCCCCTCGATCTGACTCAAGCTGCCCCATTAAGTTGCTTCCTTGATGAAAATCAAGCGGCTAGGCGCGACATCGTCGCGCACAGCCGGCCTGTTGCGGTTTGCCGCAACATCCGAATCACGCCATCGAATCGCTGGAGTGCTTCGCCGGACGGCAGCTGAATTCGCCTGCCGCCATCTGTGATTATAGGTAAATAGTCTAAGGTGGCGCCGCGGTTCCGCGCCGGTCAGCCGGCGGTCATTTCGTCCTCGACGGCGTTGGCGACCTCCTCGCACACGGCCGCCAATTCGAGCAATTCTTTCTTTATGGCCTCATCCTCGGTCAGCTCGGCCAATTTGCGGTACTTGGCGGCCTCATCCCGAAGATAATCATCGTAGAGCATAATGCCCCCCGAAATTGCGCCGCTATCCCGCGCCTTCCTGATTAGAAGGGGAGAAAAACGATTGTAGACACTAACTTTTTAGGTCCTGGCGGCCTTTGATATTGATCAATGCCGCGGGCACCCCAATGCCGCATTTGGGGGGGGTGCCTGTAACAAGGCGTCTGAACCACATCGCCCACGGAAAGGGGTGGTCATGAACCAGCCCGCTGGTACTGCTGTTCCCACGCACGGCTTTGAGATTATCTCCCGGCAAGATTTCTCCGACGTCACCTACCTCCTCGAGTTCCGCCATCCCATGATGGCCCGGGCCGCCAAGGCCGGCCAGTTCGTCATCGTGATGTCGCATCCGGACGGGGAACGAATTCCGCTGACCATCGCCGATTTCGATCGCGAACGCGGCACCGTCACGCTGGTCATCCAGGCGGTCGGCAAAACCACCAAAGAAATGCAGCAGACCTGCAAAGTTGGCACCCGTCTCCATGCGGTGGTCGGCCCGATGGGTATTCCCAGTCATCTCGGCGCATCGAAGAAAGTCGTCTGCGTCGGTGGCGGTCTCGGCGTTGCTCCGATTTATCCGCAGGCGCGCGCCCAAAAGGAAAACGGCGCCTATGTCATTGGCGTCGTCGGCTTCCGCAACAAGGACCTGATGTTCTGGGAAGACAAGTTCCGCAAGGTCTGCGACGAACTGATCATCTGCACTGACGACGGTTCCGTCGGCATCAAGGGCCTGGTGACGCTGGGCATCGATCAGGCGTTCAAGAATCATTCCGACATCGACGAGGTGGTCGCCATCGGCCCGCCGATCATGATGAAGGCCTGCGCCGAAGCCACGCGGTCGCGCAAGGTCAAGACCATGGTCAGCCTCAATCCGGTCATGGTCGACGGCACCGGCATGTGCGGCGGCTGCCGCGTCAAGGTCGGCGAAAAGGTGTTGTTCGCTTGCGTCGATGGCCCGGATTTCGACGGCCACGCGGTCGACTTCGACGATCTGATGTATCGCCTCGGCCGCTACAAGCCCTCCGAGAAGGAGGCCCTCGAACGCTGGCAAGAGAGCTGCCGCATTCGCGGCGACGAAGCGCTGGCGCAGGCCGGCATGAACAGATAGGCGCCGCATCGCGGGAGCCGTCCGGCCTCCCTCGGCGACATCGGTGAGGACCGATTAATGGCGAAGAAAAAGACGATCCGTACCATCCCGCAAGAGCGTACACCGATGCCGGAGCAGCCGGCCGAGGTGCGCAGGGCGAACTTCAGTGAAGTCGCCTGCGGCTACGCATTGGAACAGGCGCAACGCGAAGCCGAGCGCTGCCTGATCTGTCCCGATCAGCCCTGCGTGCGCGGCTGTCCGGTTTCGATCGACATTCCGAACTTCATCGGCAAGATCACCGAGAAGAACTACCGCGGCGCCTACGACGTCATCACCAACACCAATCTCTTGGCGGCGGTGTGCGGCCGCGTCTGTCCGCAGGAGACGCAGTGCGAAGGCGTCTGCACGGTCGGGGATTCGCTCGAGCCGGTCGCCATCGGCCGGCTCGAACGTTTTATCGGCGACCTAGCGATTGCCGAGGGCTGGGAGAATATCCCCTATACCGAGCCGAACGGCTTCCGCGTCGGCATCGTCGGCTCCGGTCCGGCCGGCATGGCCTGCGCCGCCGACATGGCCAAGGCCGGCTGCGACGTCACCGTGTTCGAGGCCTTCCACGAGGCCGGCGGCGTGTTGAAATACGGCATCCCCGAATTCCGCCTGCCCAACACCGTGGTCGACGCCGAGATCGGCAAGCTGATCAAGCTCGGCATCAAGTTCGAATGCAACACGCTGGTCGGGCGCCTGTTCACGATCGAGCAGATGGTCACCGAGATGGGCTTCCACGCGGTGTTCATCGGCACCGGCGCCGGCTATCCGAGCTTCATGGGCATCCCGGGCGAATCGCTCAACGGCGTCTTGTCGGCCAACGAATTGCTC
>JAKAMD010000489.1 GCA_021823875.1 Pseudomonadota bacterium
CGACGATCACGACGGCATCATCGAGCTGCCGGCCGACGCGCCGGTCGGCGAAAGCTATGCCGAATGGGCGGGTCTGGGCGATCCGGTGATCGAGATCAATCTCACGCCCAACCGGCCGGACTGCACCGGCGTCAACGGCATCGCGCGCGATCTCGGCGCCACCCTGATCGGCGACTACAAGGAAAACGCGCCCAAGCCGGTGAAGGGCACGTTCCCTTGTCCGGTGCAGGTGACGATCGAGGCGCCTGAGCTGTGCCCAGCCTTCGGCCTGCGGCTGGTGCGCGGCGTCAAGAACGGCCCGTCGCCCGACTGGCTGCAGAAGCGGCTGATCGCGATCGGCCTGCGCCCCATCAACGCGCTGGTCGATATCACTAATTTCGTCACTTTCGACCGCGGCCGCCCGCTGCACGTGTTCGACGCCAAGAAGGTGCACGGCAACCTCACCGTCCGCCGCGCCAAGAACGGCGAGACGCTGCTGGCGCTCGACGGCAAGACCTACATGCTCGACGAAGCGACCTGCGTGATCGCCGACGCGAAGGGCGTGGAGTCGCTCGCCGGCATCATGGGCGGCGAGGAATCGGGCTGCGACGCCAACACCACCGACGTGTTGATCGAGTCGGCGCTGTGGAATGAGTTCAACATCGCGCAGACCGGCCGCAAGCTCAGCATCAACACCGACGCGCGCTATCGTTTCGAGCGCGGCGTCGACTACGCCTTCACGCAGCCGGGCCTTGAACTGGCAACGCAGATGGTCATGGATTTCTGCGGCGGCGAGCCGTCCGAGATCATCATGGCCGGCGATCCGACGCCGAAGGAAACGATCATCGACTTCCCCTTGAGCGAACTGCCGCGGCTCGCCGGACTGAAGCTTCCCTTGAACGACGTGCGGCTGGTGCTGGAGAAGCTCGGCTTCTTCGCGGCCGGGCATGGCGAGCGTGTGAAAGTGGCGGTGCCGTCGTGGCGGCCGGACGTGCATGGCCGCGCCGACATCGTGGAAGAAGTGGTGCGCATTGTCGGCGTCGACCGCGTGCCCTCGACGCCGTTCCCGCGCGGCGGCCACGCCCGCAAACCAGTGCTCACCAGCATCCAGAACCGCACCCGCAAGGCCAGGCGCGCGCTCGCCGCGCGCGGGCTGACCGAGGCGGTGACCTGGTCGTTCATTTCCAGGCGCGAGGCCGAATTGTTCGGCGGCGGCCAGCCCGAATTGGCGCTTGCCAATCCGATCGCGGCCGAACTCTCCGACATGCGGCCGAGCCTGATGCCCGGCCTGATCATGGCGGCGCAGAAGAACGCCGACCGTGGTTACGCCGATGTCGGCCTGTTCGAAGTCGGCCAAGTGTTCAAGGGCGACCGGCCGGAGGACCAGTTCACCGCCGCGACCGGCCTGCGCCGCGCGCTGGCCAAGCCTGAGGGCATCGGCCGTCACTGGTCGAGCGCGGCCAAACCGGTCGACGCCTACGACGCCAAGGCTGACGCCTTTGCCGTGCTGGCCGCCGCCGGCGCACCGATGGCGGCGCTGCAGGTGGTGCCGGGCGGACCGTCCTGGCTGCATCCCGGCCGCAGCGGTACCATCCAGATCGGGCCGAAAAACGTACTGGGCTATTTCGGCGAGCTGCATCCGCGCATACTGGCCGCGCTGCAAGCCGAGGGGCCGCTGGTCGGCTTCGAGGTGATCCTGCAGGAAATCCCGGAAGCCAAGGCCAAGCCGACGCGCGCCAAGCCGCTGCTCGACTTGTCGCCGTTCCAACCGGTGACGCGCGATTTCGCCTTCGTGGTCGAGCGCAACGTGAAGGCCGCCGACGTCGTGCGCGCGGCGCAGAACGTCGACAAGAAGCTGATCACGGCGGTGAGCGTGTTCGACGTCTATGAGGGCAAGGGCATCGATCCCGACAAGAAGTCGATCGCCATCGCCATCACCTTGCAGCCGCGCGAGAAGACCATGACCGATCAGGAGATCGAGGCGCTGGCCGGCAAGATCGTGGCCGAGGTTTCAAAGCGCACCGGCGGCGTGCTGCGGGGCTAGTTACGCGGCAAGGCCTCTCCACCGTCATTGCCGGGCTTGACCCGGCAATCCATGACGCCGCTCGACGGCGACGGGTTTTTGGAAGGTTTCAATCTGCGGCAATCAGCATGGATGCCCGGGTCAAGCCCGGGCATGACGCCGCATATTTGGCGCTGCTCGAGAATTACGCCGCCAGCAAATCCGCAAAGGCGAAGCCGTCGCGCTCGACCGTCTCGCCGACCGCGACCGAAATTCTGCGCGACAGCATCGGCCCGGCGGAAACGAACGAATGGAATTCACCGTTCTCGCCGCAGGGATCGGTCTCGGCGGGCAGATCGGCCAGCAGCCCTTGGTCGAAGCGACGGCCGGCGAAACTGGCCGGCAGCTTCTTCATATCGACCACGGCGAGATGGGCTTCGACACCTGAAGCGATCATGTCGCGCGCGAGTTCCGCGGTCGGCTTCAGCCAGAGCGGAAACACCGGCGTGATGCCGGTGCCGGCCAACTGCTTCTCGCGATAGGCGCGGATGTCCGTGAGGAACAGATCGCCGAAGACGATGTGCGTGACGCCGCGCGCCTTGGCGTCGGCCATCGCCGCCGCCATCTCGCGCTCGTAGACCTCATTCGGACACGGATAGGGAATGCGCACCACGATCGCCGGCAGGCCGGCGGCATCGAGCTGGGCGCGCAGCAGTTCCTCGCGCACGCCATGCATGCTGACGCGCGCGAAACGATCGGTCACGGTGGTGAGCGCACCGACG
>JAKAMD010000066.1 GCA_021823875.1 Pseudomonadota bacterium
CGCCATTGTCGGTGCACAGTTCAAAGGGCGGCGCTACCAGCGCGGTGCCAGCTTCCGAGGCGAGCCGCTGCAGGATCGCGCGGATCGCCTGGTTGGCGGCGACACCGCCGGCGGCCACCAGCGCGTTAGGCGCGCCGAAACGGTTATAGAAGATGCGCAGACCAGCGCGCAGCCGGTCATAGACGACCTCCACCACCGCCTGCTGGAACGACGCGCATAGGTCGGCGACGTCTTGATCGCTCAGCGGCGCGATGGCTTCGGCTTCCAGCCGCAACGCCGTCTTCAAGCCGGACAGCGAGAAATCGGCGTCTTTGCGGTGCTGCATCGGTCGCGGCAGCGCGAAGCGCGCGGCATTGCCGCTGCGCGCCTCGTTCTCCACCTGCGGGCCGCCGGGATAGCCAAGCCCCAACAGCTTGGCGGTCTTGTCGAAGGCTTCGCCGATGGCGTCATCGTGCGTGGTGCCGATGCGCACGTAATCGCCGACCCCGCGTACCGCGACGATCTGCGTGTGGCCGCCGGAGGCGAGGAACAGGCAATAGGGAAACGGCGTGGCGTCGGTCAGCCGCGCGGTCAGCGCATGGGCTTCCAGGTGATTGACCGCGATCAGCGGCTTGTTCTTGACGAGCGCGATGGCTTTGGCCGTGGTCAGCCCGACGATGACGCCACCGATCAGGCCGGGACCGGCGGCGGCGGCAACGCCATCGAGCGCGTCGAAACCGAGACCGGCCTCGGCCATGGCCTGCGCGATGATGGTATCGAGCGCCTCGACATGGGCGCGGGCGGCGATTTCCGGCACCACCCCGCCGAAGGCCGCGTGCTCCTCGATCTGCGAGAGGACCACATTGGACAGGATGCGGCCGCGGCCGTCCTCGGCGCGTTCCACCACCGCCGCCGCGGTCTCGTCGCAGGTGGTCTCAATGCCGAGAACGATCATCCGTGTCCCATGCCACGGGCCGGCGCCAAGGCGCCAACCCGGAATAACGGCGTTGCGCTACGCCCCTCCCTTTTCCGGAAAGGGTGAACTAAAAGACGCCCTAGCATCGAGAGGTTCCATGGCGCAATCCACCGCCCTTTTACGTATCGGCACACGCGGCAGCCCGCTGGCTCTGGTCCAGGCGCGCATGGTGCGGGCGCATCTGGCCGCCGCGCATTCCGTCAGCGAGGACGACATCGAGCTCGTCATCATCCGCACGTCCGGCGACGCCATCCAGGACCGGCCGCTGGCCGAGGTGGGCGGCAAGGGTCTGTTCACCAAGGAGATCGAGGAGGCGCTGCTCAGCTCCCGCATCGACTTGGCCGTGCATTCGGGCAAGGACATGCCGACCTTTTCGCAACCAGGGCTGATGCTGGTGGCGTGTCCGGAGCGCGAGGACCCGCGCGACGTGTTCATCAGCCCGAAGGCGGCTTCGCTCGCCGATCTGCCGCAGGGCGCCACGCTCGGAACCGCTTCGCTGCGCCGGCAAGCCATCGCCAAGCGCGCGCGGCCCGATCTCAACGTGGTGTCGTTCCGCGGCAATGTCGAAACGCGGCTGCGCAAGCTCGCCGAAGGCGAGGTCGACGCCACGCTGTTGGCGCTGGCCGGCATGAACCGGCTGGGTCTTACGCAGCACGCCACTCACGTCATGTCGATCGACGAATTCCTGCCGGCGGTGGCGCAGGGTGCCATCGGCATCGAGGCGCGCGAAAGCGACACGCGCACGCGCGACATGCTGACGCGCATCAATCACGCCGATACCTTCACGGCGGTGGCCTGCGAGCGCGCCTTCCTCGCCGAGCTTGACGGCTCCTGCAAGACACCGATCGGCGGACATGCCACGCTCGAAGGCAATGCGCTGCATTTCCGCGGGCTGATCGCGCGGCCGGATGGCGCGGCCGCGCACGACGTTGCGGGCAGCGGCAACCGCAAGGATGCTGTGGCCATCGGCACCGAAGCCGGACGCGAATTGAAGGCGCGTGCCGGCGCAGGCTTTTTCGACTGAGCAAATTGAACCGCTTATGAGCAAAGCGATTTGACCATGCGCCTCGTCGTCACCCGCCCGGAAGCTGACGGCGAGCGTACCGCGCGCGCGTTGCGCGCGTGCGGGTACGACGTGCTGCTGGCGCCCTTGATGCGGGTCGAACCGATTACCGCCGATCTCTCCGGTCATTGGGGCGCGATTGTCATCACCAGCAGCAACGCGCCGGCGGCGATTGCCGATAATCCGGCGCGCGTTGCGCTCGTGACACGGCCGGTGATCGCGGTCGGACGGCGCAGCGCCGAGGCCGCCACGCGCGCCGGCTTTGCCGATGTCAGCTTTGCCGGCGGAGACGTGCGCGATCTGGTGCAGATGATTGTCGAGCTCCATGCCGATGCCAAAGCGCCGTTGCTTTATCTCACTGGCGAGGACCGTTCCGCCGATCTGATCGGCGAACTGGCGGTGCATGGTGTGGCGGCCGAGATGCGTGTGGTCTATCGCGCTGTCGCGGCGCCGTTCCCGCCCGCGCTGATCGAAGCCTTGCAGGCGCAGGCGGTCGATGGCGTGCTGCATTTCTCCAAACGCAGCGCCGAAAGTTACCTTGCCGGCGCCCGTGCCGCCGGCCTCGCGGATGCCGCACTGGCCGTGCAGCATTTTTGTCTGTCGGCGCAGGTCGCAGGCCCGCTGACCGCCGCGGGGGTGGCGCGCGTCGCCATCGCGGCGCAGCCGAACGAAGCGGCGTTGATCGAACTTTTGCACCAATTCCAGGCTTGATTGGCGCCGCCCCGCCATTTGGTCTATGCCCTGGCCGCTGGGAGGGCCGAATCGTGCGAGGCGCGTGATCTCACGCGCAAACGAAGGAAGCCGTGGATGGCAGACAAGCGCACAGAGCCGGAGGCGCCGGGCGACCGCCGCCGCAAGCGCGCGGCCCCGACCATCGACCTAACCGCCACCGAGGTGCCCCCGGCCGAGCCGCAGGCGACGCCCGAGCCGCAACCCGATCCGGCGCCCGCCGCGCCGGCTTCCGAGCAGCCGGCTACCGGTGAGGCACCGCCCGCAAGCGAAGCGCAATCGGCCGAGCCGCGAGCCGCGCCACCGCTCCCACTACCACCGCCCCGGTCGGGGATTTTTCTGGTCGCACTCGCTGCCGGTATTGCCGGCGCGGTCATCATGAGCGGCGTTGTTGCCGCGCTCTGGTATGGCGGCTTGTTACTGCCGCCACCACCGCCGCCGCCCAGCGATCAGGGCGCGCGCATTGCCGCGCTCGAACAACAGGTCAAGGCGCTGCGCAATCAGCCGCCGTCCGC
Organism: Pseudomonadota bacterium; assembly: GCA_021823875.1. Taxonomy (GTDB): domain Bacteria; phylum Pseudomonadota; class Alphaproteobacteria; order Rhizobiales; family Xanthobacteraceae; genus Pseudolabrys. The sequence goes on from JAKAMD010000066.1 coordinate 3,263, forward strand.
GCCCGATACCAAGGCGATCGATGGTTTGCGCGCGCGTGTGGACGAACTCGTCGGCGAAATCGCCAAGCTGCCGCCCGGCGACAAGAGCGTCACCGAGCGTTTGGCTTCCACCGACAATGCGCTCAAGTCGCTCGGCATCGCGCTCACCGCGCTCAATCATCGCAATGACACGATCGCCGCCGATGCCCAGCAGGCACGCACCCGCGCCGATGCCGCCGACAAGGCGGTGAGCGACTTGCGCGCCAGTTTGCAGGACATCGCCAAGAGCGCATCCGGCAACGTGCCGGCGGCGGCGCTCGATGCCCTGCAAAAACGCGTTGCTGCGCTCGATGCCTTGCAGAAGCGTGTCGATGATCTCGATCAATCCGTGAAGACAGCGCATGAGGCGCTCGCCAAGGCGAGCGCGACCGATAAAGCGGCGCGCCTTGCGGTGAGCGCGGCGGCATTGCGCGATGCCGTCGTGGCCGGCGCACCCTATGAGGCCGAGCTGCAAGAGACCAAGGCGCTCGGTGGTAGCGAGCAGGCGCTGGCGTCATTGGCGCGCTTTGCGCAAAGCGGCGTGCCGAGCCAAACAGCGCTGGCGCATGAATTGAGTGCGCTCATGCCGGCATTGGTGAAAGCAGCGGGCACGCAAAAGCCGTCCGGCGGGTTCCTCGATCGCCTGCAGGCCAATGCCGGCAAGCTGGTGCGCATCGAGCCGGTGGAAGCGCCCAAGGGCGACATGCCATCCGATGTCTTGGCGCGTATCGAAGTCGACGCGGCCAAGGCCGATATCGACAGCGCATTGACCGATCTTGCCCAGCTTTCCGAAACGGCGCGCGCACCGGCGCAAGGCTGGATTGCCAAGGCCAAGGCGCGTCAGCAGGCGCTCGCCACCGCGCGTCAGTTCGCCGCCGCTATGGCGCGCGTACTTGCAAGACCGTGAGGCCGCGATGATCCGGATCATCCTCTTTCTGGTCTCGCTCGCGCTGATCGCCTTCGGCTTCGCCTGGATGGCCGACCGGCCGGGCGCGGTCGCCGTCACCTGGCTCGGCTACCGCATCGAGACCTCGATCACGGTGGCGGTACTGGTGCTCATCGTGCTGGTGATCGTTGCCATTCTTTTGTGGGCGATCCTGCGCGGCATCTGGCGCTCGCCGCAGCAGGTCTCGTTGTTCTTCCGCCACCGCCGCGCCATGAAGGGCTATGTCGCCATTTCGCGCGGGCTGATCGCGATCGGTGCCGGCGATCTCAAGCTCGCGCGCAAGTCCGCCGACGAGGCGGCGCGGCTGTCGGCCGCCGATCCGCTGGCGCTGCTGTTGAAGGCGCAATCGGCGCAGATGGCCGGCGACCGCGCCGGCGCCGAGCGCGCTTTCCGCGAAATGAGCCTACGCGACGACACCAAGCTGCTCGGCCTGCGCGGGCTCTATGTGGAGGCGCAGCGGCGCGATGATGCGCCCGCCGCCCGCCGTCTTGCCGAGGAAGCCGCCAAGGCCGCGCCTGCGCTTGCGTGGGCCGGACAAGCGGTACTCGACGATCGATGCGCGGCGACCGATTGGGCCGGTGCGCTCGACGCGCTCGATCGCATGAAGCACGGACTTGCCAAGGACGAATACCGGCGCAAGCGCGCAGTGCTGCTGACCGCGCGTGCGCAGGCGCTCGACGAGATCGATCGCGATCACGCGCGCAAACTGATCCTGGAAGCGGTCAAGCTCGCGCCCGATCTGGTGCCGGCGGCGGCCATGGCCGGGCGGCGGCTGGCTGAAGCGGGCAAGCAACGCAAAGCGACGAAGATTCTGGAAGCGGCTTGGAAGATCAGTCCGCATCCCGATATCGCCGAGGCCTATGCCAATGTGCGTTTCGGCGACAGCGCACGCGACCGGCTCGCGCGCATGCAGAAACTCGCCGACAAGATGCCGGGCCAGCTCGAAGGCGCGCTGGCCTTGGCGCGCGCCGCGCTCGATGCGCGCGAATTTGCGGCCGCGCGGCAGGCGCTCGCGCCCTACGTCTCGACGCCGACAAGGCGCGTCGCCACGCTGATGGCCGAGATCGAGGAGGCCGAGCACGGTGATACCGGCCGCGTGCGCGAATGGATGGCGCGCGCCATGCGCGCCACCGGCGATCCGGTGTGGACGGCAGACGGCGTGGTGTCCGACCGCTGGCTGCCGGTGACGCCCAACGGTCGGCTCGACGGTTTCCAGTGGCGCCTGCCGCTGGCCGAGATCGGCTTCAGCCGGCCGGTGGTCGAGGTGATCCAGCCGCCGGCAGCAACCGAACGGCCTGTCGAGGCCGAGGTGGTGGAGGCGTCGCCTGCGCCCGCAGCCAAGCCCGAGGCGAAGCCTGAGACCAAGGTCGAGGAAAAACCGGCGCCAGCGCGCAAGGCGGCCAAACCGGCCGCCCAAGCCGAAAACAAGCCGAAACCGGCAGAACCGGTGATCCCACTGGTGCATGCGCCGGACGATCCTGGCCCCGATGGCGGGCTCGACGGCGAACCGGTGCCGGAGCCCTCGGCGCCGCCGCGCCACGGCTGGCAACGGATTCGGCAGTTGTTCCGGTAGCTTGCGGTGGGGCGAGCGGCTTGCTTGCCAACCCCGCCTCGCGCCGATATCTGTGTCACGCAATTGAGGTCCTTAGTTGCGCATGATCTTTTCCGAAAACCGGTACCCACTTTTCGGGATCATGCGCGCGCCGGCGTAGCTCAGCGGTAGAGCATCCGCTTCGTAAGCGGGGGGTCGGGGGTTCAAATCCCTCCGCCGGCACCAGCCTCCGCGCCGCGACGGCGCGGCCCTCTCAAACATCCTCCCGGTGCCCTTCGGCCACCGAGTGCCGCTTGATGTCGCGCACCGGCGCGCGGCCCTGGATGTCGCGGCCGGTCGGATTCCAGGTGCAGATCTGGCTCTCATCCACCCAGACGGTCTTGAACTCGGCCGGGGCGAAGAATTCCACGAACACCATTTCCTCGTCGGGCGCGGCTTCCAGATAGTGCCGCTCGCGGTCGGGATAGTAGATCACGTCGCCCTTCTTGACCTTGAAAGGCTGCTCGTTGGCATAGACGGTGCCGTGGCCGCGCAGCACATACATGAAATGCTCGGCGCCCTCGTGATGATGATTGGCGGCCGCGGTACCGGGCGGATAGATGATCATCTCGCCCTTGATCGCCATGGTGCCGGCGAGCTTGGGCGTCACCAGATAGATGCGCTTGCGCGCGTCGTGCTCGGAATCGAGCACCGGCTCGCGCGTCCAGTCGACCACCCGAAAGGCCGGCGGCGATTGGGCGAATTGCGGGTCGAGCTGCGCGGCGTTGGGGATCTCGCCATAAAGCAGGTCGGCGCCCTCATCCGAGGCAAGACCGGCGGCAAACCCGGGCGGCAGGAACACGACATGCGCCTCGGTCAAAGTCTGCGGCCCGCTGTCGCGGGCGAGCGCGACCTCGCCGGCAAGCACCTGCAGCCAGGCCAGGCTGGTCGCCGGCACCTCCAAGACGAAGCGGCCGCCGGCTGCGATCGACAGCCGGTCGAGCAGAATGGCGGTGCCGGGCACGCGCGTGCCGGTCAACAGGCGCTGACGTTTGGCGTCGCTCCCCAAGGATTCGCCCGGCACGTTGCTCTCGTTGAAAATGGTCGCCATGGCCCGCCTCCCCCTGTCGCCCGATCCTCACAAGGACGTTGTAATTTATACGGAATCTTCCACCGAGTCCTGAGCTACCCACAGGTTGCGAGTGTGCAACCATTACGACGCGGTGTTTGCGTAGTATCATGCTGACGAATCGGTTCGTCCTCGATCCGTGAGAGATGTCCATGGCCAAACCCGCTGTTATCCTGGTCGGCGCCGACAAAGGTGGCGTCGGCAAGACTACGGTTGCCCGCACTCTCTTAGATTATTTCGGCGCCCATCATACGGCGGTGCGCGCCTTCGACACCGAAAGCCCGCGCGGCACGCTCAAGCGCTTCCATCCCCATGAGACCGAGGTGGTGGACGTCACTGCGGTGGCGGATCAGATGAAGATCTTCGACACGCTGGGTAGCGCGCAGGCCAAGGTCACGGTCATCGACGTGCGCGCCGGCCTGTTGTCGTCCACCCTGCAGGCACTCAGCGATATCGGGTTCATCGAATCGGCGCGGCGGAATCAGATCACCTTCGCGGTGTTCCACATCCTCGGGCCCTCGATCGCCTCGCTCGACGAAATCGCCGAAACCGCAAAATTCGTCGGCGATGCCAGCTATTTCCTGGTGAAGAACTTCATCAATAACACCAGCTTCTTCGATTGGGACCCGGCGACCTACAACGCCTATTTCAAGAAGCTCAATGGCGTCGAGGAAATCACCGTCCCGCATCTCAGCGAGATGGCCTGCGAGCAGGTGGAGCTGGCCAGCATCCCCTTCGTCACCTTCGTCGCCAACAAGACAGCCGCCAACGAGCCCGCCAACTATTCCTTTGTGTTGCGCGGCTATGTGCGGCACTGGCTCGGCCAGGTCTGGGGCGAATTCGACCGGGTCAAGCTGAATGACCTGGTGGCGCCCAAGGCGGAGACCCAGATTCGCCAGGCGGTGGGGTAGGCGACGTCGTTCCGGAATCCGGAAACACGTGAAGGGCCGGCATCTGGATTCCGGGTTCGGGTCTTGAGCCCGCGCCCCGGAATGACGAACAGGCTTGAACCATGGCGTTCCGCAATTCGGTGACCATTGTCGTCTCGCCGCGGCCGCGCGTGGGCAAGACGCTGCTCGCCCGTTTGCTCACCGATTTTCATCGCTACGAGGGCCGCGATGTCATCGGCTTCGACGTCAACAGCGGGGACGAAACCCTGACGCAGTTCCTGCCGGCGCAGGCGAAGCCGGCCTCGATTGCCGATGTGCGCGGGCAGATGGCGCTGTTTGACAGCCTGATCGCCGACGACGGTATCAGCAAGGTGGTCGATCTCGGCGCGGAATCTTTCGCCGGGTTCTTCGCGCTGGCCGGCAAGATCGGCTTCGCCGAGGAGGCGCGGCGCCGGGCGGTAGCGCCGGCGGTGCTGTTCGTGATGACGCCCGACCGCACCGCGGTCGAAGCCTATCGTCACCTCTATGACCGCTTCCCGGCGCTCATGCTGGAGCCGGTGCACAACGAGATTCTGGGGCCGCCGGCGCGGCAGAAATACGTGTTCGTCGGCAGCGGCACGGTGATGGTGCGCTTGCCGGCGCTGGCATCCGGTCTGCGCCGCCATATCGAGACGCCGCCGTTTCCGTTCGCCGACTTGCACCGCGCCGATCGGCTCGGCGTGCCGCTCGACGTCTATGACGACCTGCAGCGCTGGCTGCGCCGGGTCTTCCTCGAATTTCGCGAGCGCGAGCTGCGCCTCCTGCTCGCCGACTTGCAGTCGGCGTTCAAGTTCGGCTCGCGCTAGCGTCGATTTCTAACTGCCGGAAACTCTGCAATAATCGATTCCCATGCCGCCGCTTCTCTTGTCGAGGCGCTTCGCGCCGCTTTTCTGGTGCCAGTTTTTCGCGGCATTCAACGACAATTTTCTCAAAACTGCCTTGGTGTTCCTGATCCTGTTTGGCCGTGAGGGCGCTCATGCCGAGGCGCTGATCACCAGCGCCAGCGCCGTGTTCATCGCGCCCTATTTTCTCCTGTCGGCGCTCGGCGGCGAGATTGCCGACCGCTACGACAAGGCCCGGGTGGCGCAGCGGCTGAAACTCACCGAGATCTGCGTCGCGGCGATTTCGGTCATAGGCTACGCGCTGTCCTCGCTGCCGGTCATGTTTTGCGCCTTGGCGGGCTTCGGCATTCTGGGCGCGCTGTTCGGGCCGATCAAATACGGCATTTTGCCCGACCATCTGCGGCGCGAGCAGTTGCCGGCCGGCAATGCGCTGGTCGAGGGCGCAACCTTCATGGCCATTCTGCTCGGCACCCTTGTCGGCGGACTGGCCTCGCGTGGCGGCGGCGAAACCTGGCTGTTCGCGCTGTTGGTCATCGGCATCGCGCTCGCCTGCTGGCTGTCGGCGCTCGCCATCCCGCACACCGGCGAGCGGGCGCCGCACCTCAAGATCACCTTCAACATCGCAACTTCCACGGCCGTCATGATCCGCCACCTGCTGGCCGATCGCCGGCTGTGGTGGGGCGCGCTGGTGACGAGCTGGTTCTGGCTGATGGGCATTGTGGTGCTGTCGCTGCTGCCGCCGCTAATCAAGACGCTGATCGGCGGCAACGAGGACACGGTCACCGTTTATCTGGCGCTGTTTTCGGTTGCGGTCGGGCTCGGGTCGGGGCTGGCGGCACGCATCGCGCATGGCCGTATCGTACTCACCACCACGCTGGTTGGCGCCGTGCTGCTGGCGGCTTTCGCGCTCGATCTCGGCATGGCCATCTGGCGCGCGCTGCCGGCGGCGACGCCGCAAACACCCGGTGCGGTGTTCACTTCGTTCCTGGGCGTCAACGTGGCGATCGACCTTGCCGGCATGGCGATTGCCGGCGGGCTGTTCATCGTACCGGCTTTCGCGGCGGTGCAGGCCTGGAGCGAAGTCGAATACCGGGCGCGCACCGTCGCCGCGGTGAATGTGCTCAATTCCGCCGCCATGACCGGCGCGACCGTGGTGGTAGCGCTGTTGCAGGGCTACGGCGTGACGCTGCCGGTGCTGTTCGTCGGCATGGGCGCGGCAACGCTGGTTGTGGCCTATGCGATCTGGCGCACCATGCCGCAGGCGGAGTGACGAGCGGCGATCAGTCGGTCATCGCCATCGCGCGCAGCGCCAGGCGTTCGCGGGCGGTGAGTTTTTCGCTCGCGCTCTTGAGCTGGCCGCAGGCGGCGAGGATGTCGCGGCCGCGCGGCGTGCGCACCGGCGAAGCATAGCCGGCGTCGAACACCACCTGCGAGAATTTCTCGATCTGCTCCCAGTCCGAGCATTCGTATTTCGAGCCCGGCCAGGGATTGAACGGAATCAGGTTGATCTTGGCCGGAATGCCCTTGAGCAGGCGCACCAATGCCTTGGCGTCCTCGATGGAATCGTTGACGCCCTTGAGCATGACGTATTCGAAGGTGATGCGCTTGGCGTTGGAGAGGCCGGGATAGTGGCGGCAGGCCTCCATCAATTGCGCGATCGGGTATTTGCGGTTGAGCGGAACCAGTTCGTTGCGCAAGTCGTCGCGGACCGCATGCAGCGAAATTGCCAGCATGCAGCCGATCTCGGCGCCGGCCCGTTCGATCATCGGCACCACGCCGGAGGTGGAGAGCGTGATGCGGCGTTTGGAAATGGCGATGCCGTCGCCGTCGGCGATGATCAACAAGGCGTCGCGCACCGCCTCGAAATTGTAGAGCGGCTCGCCCATGCCCATCATCACGATATTGGTGATGCAGCGCTCACCTGAGGGCACCACGCCGTCAGTGGGACGCGTGCCACCCGGCCAGTCGCCCAAACGATCACGCGCCGCCATCACTTGGCCGACGATCTCGCCGGCGGTGAGATTGCGCACCAGGCGCTGGGTGCCGGTGTGGCAGAACGAGCAGTTGAGCGTGCAGCCGACCTGGCTGGAGACGCACAGCGTGCCGCGCTCGCTGTCGGGGATGTAGACGCATTCGACTTCGTGCGGCAGGCCGCTATCCGGATCGCCGGGCAGCCGCAGCAGCCATTTGCGGGTGCCGTCGACCGAGACCTGCTCGGCCACCACTTCGGGACGGTCAAGCGTGTAATGCTCGGCGAGCGCCGCGCGCAGCTCCTTCGACACGCTGGTCATGTCTGCGAAGGAGGTGACGCCGCGGAAATAGAGCCAGTGCCAGAGCTGCTGCACCCGCATCTTGCGCTGGCCCGGCGCCACGTCGAGGTGGCCGAAAGCATCGGCAAGCTCGGCGCGCGTCATCCCGATCAGCGACGGCTTCTCCGGCGCGACATAACGCTCGAGCGGCGCCTTCTCGAGGAAGGCGGTCGCGGCGGAAGAGGTTTCAACAAGTGTCGTCATCGGTCATCAATTTAGCACGGCATTGCCGCAAGCGCGCTTGCGCCTCCCCCTTGTGGGAGCGGGTGGCGAGTGCTGAAGCGCAACGAAGCACGAGCCGAGTGAGGGGTCGGCGCTACAATTGAGTGACTGACCCCTCACCCGCCTCGCTCACTCCGTTCGCTCGGCAGCCCCTCCCACAAGGGGAGAGGGAAAGAAGGGCCATGCCAACCTTATGTAGGGAGCGCATGCGTTATTTGCACTCCGCGGACACCTTGTCGAGCGCTTCGGAAATGCCCTTGAGCGAATAGGTGTCGGTGGTCTTGGTGCCGCGCGAGGATTCGCTGGTCACCACCATCTGCGATCCCTTGCGCATGGTGGCGACCATCTGCGCTTCCTGGGCGGCGTTCTTCACCCAGGCGCCGTCGTCCTGGGTGTACAGCGTGAATTTGGTCGAACCGTCGATGGTGGCCTCGGCGTCGTAGCCGGCCTTCTGCGGATAGCCGACGATGACCGAGACTTCGTTCTTCACCTTCTCGGCCGGGCGGGTCGAGATGAAGGCATAAGCCTGGTCGCGGCTGCGGCCGGGCGGGTCGGTGACGCCCTTGGTCGGCTTGGACAGCGCGAAACACACAATCTTGCCGCCGGGGTCGGCCTTGTAGGCGCCCCAGTCGCCGAATTGGCCGAGCAGCGTGGCTTGCTCGGTGGGAGATTTCTTCTGGGCTAAGGCGGGCGTAGCCAGCACGCCGACCGAAAGGATCAGCGGTGCGATCATGGTTCGGAGCAAAACAAGTCTATTCATCGGGCCCTACCGGTCAAGGTGATGACGGTCCGTCAAGCCGCCCCTCAGAATCGCTGGATATTAGCTCCTTAAGAGAGAATATCGGCAATGTGAAGGCGGCAATCCGCTACCCCCCGCCAAACACTAGCGTTCAAACGTTAACGCCGCTGCCATCGCTTGACGCGGGGACCGTGT
>JAKAMD010000490.1 GCA_021823875.1 Pseudomonadota bacterium
CGGCGATTTGGCGAGGGCGTCGCCGCCATTCCGGGACGCTCGCAAAGCGAGCGGACCCAGAATCCGTCCTCCTCAGCAGGAGGGATGGATTCCGGGGTGGCGGGCTGATGCCCGCGCTCCGGCATGTCGAGAAAAAATTGCTTACGCTGCTGTTGTCGCTGGCGCGGCAGCCTTGGTGAATTGTTCGAACGCCTCGATGGCGTGGCTCGCGTACATGACCGAGGGGCCTGCGCCCATGTAGATCGCCATGCCGAGCACGTCGATCACTTCCTGTCGCGTGGCGCCGTGTTCCATCGCCGCCTTGACGTGGAAGGCGATGCAATCATCGCAGCGGATCGCTACCGAGATGGCGACGGCGACCAGTTCCTTGGTCTTGACGTCGAGCGCCTTGGGCACCAGCGCCGCCTGCGCCAGACCGGAGAAGGCCTTCATGACATCGGGCGTGTCGCCGCGCAGGCTGCGCATCAGGCCCTTCAGGTCCGTGGTGAGCTCCGACCAGTTCATTATCATCCGCCAATCTCCATGCGCTGGGCCTGCGGCGGCCCATGCGGGGGCCGCCGGATATATTCGAAAATGCGTATATATCAGTGCGGGCGGGCCGCCTTTGATCTCGATCAAGAGCGGTAAGCGGGGCGGAAAGGGCCGTTTTGATGGGCCGGACGGCTTTATTTTTTGGTTAAGAATTCGGCGCAGAGCGCCGGGTCGAATTCCCGGTAGTCGACCGTGATCTCCTCGCCCTTGCGGATGGCGCGGCGGGCGAGGACGTAGCCGTTGCGCAGATAGGTGTTGGGCTTGTCGGCGTGGTTCATGTGGCGGTCGTTGTCGACGGTGAACAGCACCTCGCCGTTTACCCGATAGGCGTAATTCTGCATGAACTCGCGCGCCTGCTTGGGCAACTTGGCGAATTGCTTGAGCGAATAGCAGCGGTCGTAGCCCTCCACGAAGCGCCACAACTTGGTGCCCTTGGCGATGTGCTCGCCGGCAAACACGCCGATGCCGTGGATCGGGCTCTTATCGAGATAGGTTTTGACGAGGAGCATGGTGGCGGACCGCGATTTTCCTGACGCGACGGGCTCCCTCTCGCCGCGGGAGCGGCTCGGAGCCCGTCGTCTGGATCGACTCAAACCGAGACGATCTTGCCCTAATCGCGCGTAAAGATCACCGAAACTTCGCCGATCGGATCGACGGCATGCACAAAGCCGGTCTCGTCCGGCTCGATCATCGGCGGCGGGGTGATCGAGCCAGTGATGATGACGTCGCCGGCGGACAGCTTCTCGCCGAAGGCGGCCAGCATGTTGGCGGTGCCCGCAAGAATGTCACCGAGCTTGCCCGTGAGCGCCTGCGGGTCATTGGTGCGGTTCACCTCCGCGCCGCGCCGCATGACGCGCGAGGTGAGGCCGTCCATATTGCCGGTCGCGCGCGTCTGCGCACAGAGCAGCACCTGGCGCTGGTAAATGTCGCCTTCCAAGATGGTGTCGATGTTCTCCGGTGTCGGCACCGGATCGAGATCGGCGAGTTCGATCGCCGGACCGATTTCCTTGACCGCGGCGAGCGCCGCTTCCGGCGTTGCGCCGCCGGCGAGATCGCGCGCCATGCGCACGAAGATTTCCGGTTCGGCCACCGGCCGCAGATAATTCTTGAGCGACACCGTGCTGCCGGACGGTAGCAACGCGCCCTGCATCAGGAAACCGACGAGCGGCGCTTCGAGTCCGAGCTTCTGCATGGTGGCGGGCGCACCGAGGCCGAGCTTCCAGCCGAGCGGCTTCTCGCCGGCGGCGATGCGTGCGCGGCGCTTGGCCAGTTGCGCGGTCATGCCCTTCTTGATGAGCGGTGCGTCCCAGGATGCCATGTGCGTTTCCTTTCTTCTTCTCACCCTCTCCGCGAGGGGAGGGTGAAGCGCGTGCGCGGCGCCGTGAATCAACTTACTTCTTATGACTCTCCGGATGCACTTGGTAGCCGGAATCCTCGATCGAGCCGGCGCCCATCCAGCCCCAGACCAGCACCACGTCTTCGTTCGAGGTGTTGTTGAAGCCGTGCCAGCAGTCGCGCGGCGAATAGACCACGTCGCCTTCCCCGGAGGATTCGAGGCCGTGTTCGGTAATGATGTGGCCCTTGCCCTTCAAGACGATGAAGAACTCATCGCAATTGTGATGGCGGTGACTTTCGTGGCTGGCACCCGGCTTGAGCACGGTCCAGCCGACCACGTGATTGCAGCCGGCCGATTTCTTGTCGATCAGGAACTGCACCTGCATGTCGACCCAGCCATCCTCGCGCTTGAGGCCTTCGACCTTGGGCACGTCGCGCATATTGCTGCGGTACATCTTGGTGGCGGGCGCGTCCTCTTTCATCTTGGAAGCGGTGCCCTTGATGGCCTTGGCCAGGGCCGAACCGATCTTCTCTCCCTGCGAGCTCATGCTTGTCCTCCCATTTTTATTCCTGCCCGCCAAGCCGGCGGTAGACCCGGTGCGCGACCACGAAATCGTTGGCGTCGATGCCGAGACCGCGGCAGGCGTTCATCATCTCGTTGGCGGCGGCGGCGAGCGGCACCGGCGAACCGAGCCGGCGGCCGAGATTGAGCGCCAGCATCATGTCCTTCTGCTGCAATGTCACGTCGGCGAGCGGCACCTCCGGCATCTTGCCGTCGAGGATGAACGGCCCGCGATAGCCGAGAACCGGCGAGGCCGCCACGCTCTTGAGGATGGCGTCGACGGCGGCCTCGCGCGAAACGCCGCCCTTCTCGGCCAGC
>JAKAMD010000491.1 GCA_021823875.1 Pseudomonadota bacterium
CAAACTGGCTGGCTTCTTTGGTGCTGCGGTTTTTTGCGGAAACGTTTCTCCAGCGGCCGCTGTCCGCTTCGAAGAATGATTCACTGACTTTTTCTTTTTGCCCATCGCAGGATCGTTAAACCACCCATAACGGCGTAGCGGCGGCCCCGCCCGATTGCAAGCGCACCCTTGCGTCCGCGCATGGCACACGAAAGCATCGGCAACGCCGCCACGGCCGCACCTGTCAAACGGCACGATGCGGCCGCGCCATTCAGCGGCGATCGACGCTGCTACTTGGCGGCACGCAACGCCTTCGTTCCTTTCTCGTCCACCTCGAAGGTGACCGGGTCGACGGCGACCTTGTAGATACTCCGCGCCGTCTCCGCCGTGATGAACTCCTTGCGCAGGTCGTCCGCCACCATCTGCGGATCGCGCTCCTCGGGCCTGCCGACCCCGCCGCCGCCGGCCGAATGCTTGACCAGGATGTCCTGCTCCTTCACCGGCACCAGCCGGTGCGGCTTGACGCGAATATCCTCGCCGTTGCGCCTGAGGTAAGTGCGCGACAGCGGCGTCGGCTCGCCGCCGAGCGCGCCCACGCCCTGCACCACGTCGCCGTCCGAGCTGCCGGTCGCCATCTGGCCGTCGGAGCCCTCGTTGAGCGCCTCCCAGTGGATGCCGGGGCCGCCGCGCCAGCGGCCATTGCCGCTGAGGTCGGGCACGAACTCCCAGGACAAGGCGCGCCAGGGCACGCGCACTTCCATCTCCTCGACATTGTCGCGATGCGCGGCGCCCAAGGCGGTCAGCGTGCTCACCGCCTGATAGCCGTCGTAGCCTGCCACCGCGCCGGCGCTGCCGTCGTAGTCGAAGCAGGTGCGCACGTAACGCTCGCGGGTGCGCGGATCGACGGCGAACAGATAGTCGCCGCGATGCTTGCCCCAGCAGGCGATGGCACGGTGCGGCAAGGCTTTGGCCAAGGCCTCGATCACCGCCTCCATGATCTGGCAGCCGACATTGACCGGAGAGGCGCCGACCGTCGCCGGGTATTCGCAGTTCACCACCGAGCCGAGCGGCGAAATCACCTTGATCGGCGTCATGGTGCCCTGATTGTGGTAGTCGGCGAGCGCGGGATCGAAATAGAGGATCGCCGCCGCCACCGCGATGCCGTAGGTCACCGATTCGGTGCAATTGATGAAACCTTTGCGCTGCGCATCGCTTTCCGAAAGGTCGATCACCATCTCATCGCCTTTCACGGTGATGCGTGCGCGGACCCACACCGGCTCGTCCAGTGTCGTGCCGTCGTCGTCGGTGGCGGACGCACCGGTATAGACGCCGTCCGGCATCTTGCGGATTTCCTCGCGCACGGCGAGCTCGGTGCGGCGGATCATCTCCTCGATGCTCGCCATCACCACGTCGCGGCCATAAATGTCGAGCAGCGCGAGAATGCGCTTTTCGCACATCGTGGTCGAACCGATCATGGCGTGCAGATCGACCCGCACGCCGTCGGGAAACCGCACATTGCTCAAGATGAGATTGACCAGGTCCTTGCGTTCCTTGCCGCGCTCGAACACCTTGATCGGCGGGATGATCAGGCCCTCGGCGTGGATATCGTAGGCGTTGGGGAAATAGCCGCCCGGGAACGAGCCGCCGGTGTCCATCTGATGGCCGCGGCAGAGCGTGAAGAACAACAGTTCGTCCTTGTAGAAGATCGGGCGGATATAGCCCCAGTCCGGCAGATGCGTGTTGTGGCCGCCGTGATAGGGATCGTTGGTCAGGAACACGTCGCCGGGATTGATGTCGCCCGCGAACATCTTGACCAGTTCCTTGACGGCAAAGGTCGTGCCGAGGTGCTGATTGGCGAGGCCCACGGGAACGGCGATGGTCGAGCCGTCGGCGCCCCAGATGCCGACGGAAAGGTCCTGCAACTCGCCGATCAGGTAATTTTGCGCGGTGCGCTTCACCAGGTGCCGCATCTCCTTGCAGATGGTCTGCATGGAGTGCCAGATCGTGGCAACGGTGGTCGGATCGATATTGGCGTTGCTCATCGTAGGCTCCCTGGTCTCAATTGCCGCGCGTCAGCACGTAGTTCTTGTATTTGTCCACCGAGCAGACATAGGCGTCGGGGACCACGACCGTGGTGGTTGTCTCCTCGATGATCGCCGGCCCGCTGATGACATTGCCGGCTTGCATCTTCTCGCCGTCATAGACCGGCGTGTCGACGTCGGCGCCGCCGAAGCGGCAGACGCGGCGGCGCTTGAGCGCGGCCGAGGCATCGGCGCCGGCCTGCTTGACCTGCGGCAGGCTGAAGGGCGCATTCGGGGTCGAGGCCTTCAGCCGCAGCGTCAGGACTTCCACCGCCTTCCAGGGCATCGAGAAGGTGAAGAGTTCCTCGTGCTTCTTGGCGAAGAAGGCGGCGGCCGCGTCGATCGCTTCGCGCCCCAGCTTGCCGTTGGGCATGTCGGCCTCGACCTCGTGGAACTGGCCGACATAACGCATGTCGGCGGTGCGCTTGAGCGTGATGCTCTTGGGATCGATGCCGTGCACGCGGAATGATTTCGCGGCCTCCGCCTCCATCTCCTCATAGACGCGATTGAGCTTGTCGAGATCGAGATTGGTCAAGCGGCCGACGAAGGAGCGCGCATAGTCCTGGCCGATATCCATGGCGAACATGCCGAAGGCGCTGTAGAGCGCCGCCACCGGCGGCACCACCACCTTCTTGATGCCGAGCATGTCGGCGATGAAGCCGGCATGAATCGCCCCGCCGCCGCC
>JAKAMD010000067.1 GCA_021823875.1 Pseudomonadota bacterium
CGTGATCGGGTTACCAGGGAGCAAACAGACTTAGCCATGCCGACGGAAACCGCCATCATCGTCTCCGCCATCGTTGTCGCGTTCGCCTTGTTCGCCGTGTCGCTGGCCTGGGCCGAGCGCTACACCCGCGATTATCGCGCACCGGGCGCACGCTATTTCGACGGACTCGGCCCGCAGGCCTAGCACGCCTGCCGCGACGAGCGGCGCCGTCACTTCTTCTCCAATAAGAGTTGCCCGCGCTGGCCCACCACGCGCTGCACCGCGCGCGCGAACTGCGCCAGCAGCCAGGGCAGCGTCACCTCCAGCCGCACGCCGGCCTCGTAGACGTCGATCGCGCCGAACGCGCGCTGGCCGAACGAGCGCACCTTGAAGCTCATGCGGTCGCCTTCCCAGTTTTCCTCCTCGAGCGTGATCAGCGCTGAGAATTCCGCGCGTGCGCGCGCGATGCCGTCCTTGATGCGGCGCAGCGCCTCGTCCTTGCCGAGACGGTGCGGAATGATGACGACGATCGGCTCCGGCATGCGGTGCGTTTCTCCTGCACGACGCTTCTCGAGCTGCGTCGTCCCAAACTCCGTTCGTTCCCGCGAACGCGGGAACCCAGGGCACCAATGCTCATCCGCAGGTTTGTCTTCTGGGTCCCCGCTTGCGCGGGGACGAACGGATGACATCGCGCAAGCGGCCCATCACGGCGATATGGCGACGCCGCGCACGAAACTCCACCCCGCGACGCCAGCGAGGCCGCCCCGGGGGGACGGCCTCGCCTCGTCGACACGCGTGGCGTTCAGCTTATTGGCACGGACCCCAATAGCCGAACTCGCGGTCGCGGTCGGTCCAGAACCAGCACCGGTTGCTGCCATCGGGGGGCCCCGCCTGCGGCGGCCCATTGGGCCCCGGACTGTAGCGCTCCGGCCCGCGGGAATAGCCGGGCGGATACTCGACGCCTGGTCCGTAATAGAAACTGTTGGGCGCGCTCGCCCCGCCGCTCGGGCCGCTGCCACTGGCGGCACCGGCGCCGCCGCTGCGCGCATCCGCCGGCGGTGCGGCCAGGGCCGCAACGATCAGGGCCGCGGCAATCGTAAGAGCCGTCAAAACCTTTCGCATGGCATCACCTCTCGTCGGAAAGGAAAGCCAAACAGCCGTTCGTCGATATTTTGCTTAGCAGATCGCCGCGCAAAACGCGTTGCGTTAGCTCAATCGCGCAGCGGCGCTTTGCCGCGCCATTTCAGCTATGCTATGGGCGCAGCGTGAAAACCGCAGCAGGCAGCCCGCCCGTAAACGCCGCGCAAGTGCGCATGGCGCGCGCCGGCCTCGACTGGTCGCTGGACGACCTCGCCGAGGCCTCCGGCGTCAACCGCAACATGATCGCGAGTTACGAGCGCGGCCTCTTCGAGGGCGAGCCGGCGACTCTACAGAAAATCCGCCGGGCACTAGAAAAGGCCGGTATCGAATTCCTTGCGGGCGAAATGCCGGGCGTGCGGGTCAAGGCAAAACGGCGCTGAAGCGACAGCGGTCCACGCGCCGGTCCGAACAGACCGCGGGAGGCGTCCCATGCGAAATCGCATTCACATCGATAACGGCTTTTGTCTGGTACTCGTGCTTGGTGTCGTGCTGGCAGCCGCGCCCGCGCGCGCACTCGATCTCAACGGCTTCCGCCGCGCTCATCATCTCGCCCCGCTGACGATGAGCGGCGCGCTCTCCGCCGCGGCCGACGAACACGCGCGCGATCTCGCGCGCCGCAATCATCTCGACCATAACGGTTTCCGCGCGCGCCTCGGTCCCATTGCCGGAACCGCGGCCGAGAACGTGCTGGTCGGCTGCCTGGACGAGGCTTGCGCCATCCGTGTGTGGGCGCATTCGCCCGGTCACCGGCGCAACATGTTGATGCGCGGCGTCAGCGCTTACGGCATCGCTTCCGCCACCGCCACCAATGGAAGGCGTTACTGGGTGCTGGAACTGGGCAATTGAGGCGCCGCTAAAACATACCTCCCGCCGGAAATCGCGCGGCTTGCCATAATCCGGCCCTGCGGCGTGCTATGGTTAAATCGTTCGGTTCCGGGCTGGGAGTTGTGCCATGCGTCTCCAATGCCTCGCCGCCGTCATCGCCGGTTTTGTTGCGCTGGTCTTCGCGCCGGCCGCCCAGGCAAACCTGCTGATCAAGATCGACAAATCGCAGCAAAAGATGACCGTCACGACCGACGGCGAACAGCTTTACACCTGGCCGGTGTCGACCGGACGCGAGGGTTACAACACACCGAGCGGCGACTTCACGCCGTTCCGCATGGACCGTCATCACTTCAGCGAGGAGTGGGACGATGCGCCTATGCCCTATTCGATCTTCTTCACCAAACAGGGCCACGCCATCCACGGCACCTATGAGCAGCGTTATCTCGGTCGCGCGGTGTCGCACGGCTGCGTGCGGCTGTCGGTTAAGCATGCCGCCATCCTGTGGGACCTGGTGAAGGAATACGGCAAGAAGAACACCGAAGTGGTGCTCACCGGCAAAATCCCGCCGCCCGCGCCACAGGTCGCGCATACCCGCAAGGACGACGACGTCACCGGCAGCGTGTCGCGGCGCGCCGCGCGCGACGACGAACGCGCTCGTTATGAGGCGCGTGAAAGATACGACGATGACCCGCCACCGCGTTACGCGCGCCGCTACGAACGACTGCCGCGCTATTACGACCGCCACGACAGCCCGCTGCCGGTCTTCCCGTTCTTCCTGCTAATGCAGCCGCCGGGCTACTGAGCGAATAAGCGCGCCACTTAACCGTGGTGTGCCACGCCGAGCGCATCCTCGCCGCGATCGAGGATGAGCGGCACGATCAGGTCTTCCTCGTCGTCGAGATGGCGCATCAGCCCGGCAAGCAGCGCACCGCTCGCCGTCGCGTAATCTTCGCCGCAACGCCTCACCGCGTCGGCGTCGCCGGCAAACGCCCGCAGCAGCGCATTGGTGGCATCCGCAGTGCGCGCCATGTCGGCGTGGATGGCGTGGTGGTCCTCTTCCAGCACGTCGAAGCCGCGCGCCAGGCGGTCATCGGCGGCGCGGAAGATCGGGAAGTAATGGTAGTCCTCGATCTGATGATGCGCGTTGAGCTGCGAGAGCAGGAACTGCAGCCGCGGCACCAGGCGACCGGGGAAGTCCGGCGCCGCCAGCCGGCCTTCACGGAAATCGCCCGTGATCGTTCCGATCAGCGCGGAAAGCTCGCGGAACATGGCGTGGCGCGACAGCCAGAAGCGCGCCATCCCGCCGAGATTGGCGTGCGTCTCCCAACGCTCGCGCGGGTAGCGCAGAAGAAGCATGCGCATGTCCTCCGGCCAGCCGGTGCGGCGGGCCAGCGCGAGCGGGTCATTGAGCGTTTCGTGGTTCATGAGGCCTTGATAGCCATTGTCGGCGCCGATGCGAAGCGCCACCCTATGCCCCGAATCGTCTCAAGAACCGTTGCAAGAACCGCCGCATGACCGAAACCCCGACCGTCGTCGCCCGTCTCCTCTGTGACGAGCCGACCGCCCGCAAGCTCGCCGGCCTCTTGGGCGAGAGCCTCGACGCCGAAGACACCGTGTGCTCCGCCTTCGAAGGTGATGATGGCCAGTGGCAGGTAGCAATCCACTTCCGCAATGCGCCGGACGAGGCGGCGGTGCGCGCCTTGGTGAAGCTTGCGGCCGGTGACGCGGCCGCAGCGGCGGTGACCTTCGAACCGGTCGCGGAGGTCGATTGGGTGGCGCAAAGCCTGGCCGGCCTGTCGCCGGTGCGCGTCGGCCGCTTTGTCGTCCATGGCGCGCATGACCGCGCCCGCGTGCCGGTCAATGCGCTCGGCATCGAGATCGAGGCGGCGCTCGCCTTCGGCACCGGCCATCACGGCACCACCCGCGGCTGCCTGCTGGCACTCGACGCCTTGGCGAAGCGGCAGCGCTTAGGCCATGTGCTCGATCTCGGCACCGGCTCCGGCGTCTTGGCCATGGCGGCGGCGAAGAGGCTGCATATCCCCGTTGTCGCCAGCGACATCGACAAGATCGCCATCATTGCCGCGCACGCCAATGCGCGGCTCAACCGCGCGGCGCCGTTGATCCATTTCGTGCACGCGCCCGGCACCAAGGCGCGCGTCATCGCGGCCGCAGGGCCCTATGATCTGATCTTCGCCAATATCCTGTTGGGGCCGTTGTTGCGGCTGGCGGTGCCGATCCGGCGGCTCTGCGCGCGCGGCGCCCATGTCGTGCTGTCGGGGCTGTTGCCGGCACAGGCCAATGCCGCTCTCGCGATCTATCGCACGCAGGGTCTGATCTTGCAGCGGCGCATCGTGCTGGAAGGCTGGGCGACGCTGGTGCTGCGAAATCCTCCGGCGCGGGCGCGCCGCTAAACCTCGCGCCCCAGCAGACGCACCGCGAGCGGCCCTGCGAGGATGTTGAGCAGATAGGCGTACATCGCGTAGCCGGGCACGATCAGGCTGAGCACGACGGATAAGACGGCCGACGCCATGAAGAACATGGTCTTGGCGTTTCCGATGCGCAGGTGCAGCCGATGCTCGGGTGCCACCTCCGACATGCGCAGGCACAGCGACAGCGCGGCGACAATGATCAGGTTGGCGGCATAAAGCCAGACGGCGGGCGGCAGCTCCCCGTAGGCGCCGACGACACTGCTGGAGAACGGCACGCTGGTGATGAAGAACAGATAGACCACCGACCAGCGCAGCACGTTGGACGAGACCTGTTCGACGCGGAGCAGCTCGATGTTGGAACGCCAATTCGCCGCCAGGACAAAGAAACTGATGACATAGGCGATGTATTTCGGCCACAAGGCCCACAGACGCACGATCAAATCGGCGCTGTCCCGGATCGGAAGATCGGCGGGCAGCCGGACCTCCAGGATCAAGAGCGTCATGGCGAAGGCGAAGATGCCGTCGGCCAAAGCGTCGATGCGCGACTTGGGAAATGTTCTCATCGCTCGGTCTCCGAGCATGCCGGCCGGCACAGCGCAGCCGCGCAACGCGGATCACAGCGGGCCGGGTCGAAACCGGTGCCAGCATACATCCGCCTCCGGCTTTTTGGCACGAGCCCAAAACGAAACCGCCCCGGGCGGGGAGCCGGGGCGGCCAATGTTTTGGCAGTCGATTGAAACGGCGCTTACCAGCCGCCGAACGGCATGTCCTGCGAGCCGGTCTTGACCAGCCGATTGCCGCGCTCGTCCAGGCTGTAGGGCAGCAGATCGAGATGCAGCGCGATCTCGCGGCGCGCCTGCGTCATCCGCGCCTCGATCAGCGTATCGATGAAACGGGCGAACCAGCTTTTGCGCGGCGCGGCCTTCTCAACCTTGCGTGCACCAGCGTCGGCTACGCGACCAACGTCATATGTGACGGCAACCATGTCTATTCTCCTTTCGAACCGAAGCGTTGAGCGAACGTCCTCGGCGTCTTCCCTGACTGTTGCATCGCAATATAAGCGATGCCGCACCTGCGAACCATGCGCGAGATCGCATGGAAGCCCCGTCAAATGGGCATGAATTGCTTAACGCGTGTTAATTCTTCGGCGATTTCCCGGCTTACAAAGCGGCAGAATTGTTGCATTGCACAATTCCGAGTCAAATGAGCGATTCGTTGCCGATTTGCCGGCCAGGAGATGCCGAATATTTCGCCGCGATTTAGGTCCGGCAGCGCCGCGGCAACCTTGTCTGAGATCAAGTGCATGCCTGCATTGCGACGGCGGGAGAGCGCGCTAGAGTGCGCCCCGCATGTTCGAAGCTCACTTCCAGACCTTTGATGATTCGAGCGAGCGCGCGGAGAGCGCCGCCCGCGTTGAATGTTTGCGCGCCGAGCTCAAACGGCGCGGGCTTTCCGGATTCGTGGTGCCGCGCGCCGACCGCCAGCAGAACGAGTACCTGCCGGCGAGCGAGGAACGGCTGGCCTGGCTCACCGGCTTCACCGGCTCGGCTGGCGCAGCGGTGGTGCTGGCGGAAACGGCGGCGGTGTTCGTCGACGGCCGCTACACGGTGCAGGCGGCCGCCCAGGTCGATGACGCACTGTTTGCCATCGAGCATCTGGTCGAGCGTCCGCCCGAGCAGTGGCTCGAGCAGAACCTGAAGGCCGGCGACAAGATCGGCTTCGATCCCTGGCTGCACACCAACGAGAACGCCGAACGGCTGCGCCAGGCCTGCGCCACGGCTGGCGCCGAACTGGTGGCGGTCGGCGACAATCCGATCGACGCGCTCTGGCGCGACCGCCCTGCCCCGCCCGCCGGCCCGGTGACGCTGCACGCCATCAAATTCGCCGGCGAGAGTGCGGCCGACAAGCTGACGCGCGTGCGCGCCGAGCTCGGCAAGCAGCACGCCGATGCGCTGGTGGTGTCCGATCCGCAGAACGTCGCCTGGGCCTTCAATATCCGCGGCTCCGACATTACGCATACGCCGCTGGCGCTCGCCTTCGCGGTGATCCCGCGCGAAGGGCGGCCGGCGCTCTATGTCGAACCCGGCAAGCTCGACCAGACCGTGCGCGCGGCGCTCAGCGAAATCGCCGAGCTGCGCGCGCCCGATGATCTCACCCGTGACCTCGCCGCGCTCGGCAATAAGACCGTGCGGCTCGACCGCGCCAGCGCAGCCGAGGCGCTGTCCCGCCTGATCGAAAAGAGCGGCGGCAAGCCTTCGCGCGGGCCCGACCCGATCGGCACGATGAAGGCGGTGAAGAACCACACCGAGATCGCCGGCTCGCGCGCCGCGCATAAGCGCGACGGCACGGCGCTGGCGCGCTTCCTGGCCTGGTTCGCGCGCGAGGCGCCCTCCGGCAGGCTGACGGAAATCGACGCGGTGGCAGCGCTGGAAAGCTTCCGGCGCGAGACCGGCCTGCTCAAGGACATTTCGTTCCCGACCATCGCCGGTGCCGGACCGAACGGCGCGATCGTGCATTACCGCGTCACGCGCGAGAGCAACCGCACGATCGGTATGAACGAGCTATTCCTGATTGATTCCGGCGCGCAATACGAGGACGGCACCACTGACGTCACCCGTACGCTGGTGGTCGGCACGCCGACGGATGAAATGCGCGATCGCTTCACCCGGGTGCTCAAGGGCCATATCGCCATCGCCACCGCGGTGTTTCCGGAGAATACCTCGGGTGCCCAGCTCGACAGTCTGGCGCGGCTGCCGCTCTGGCAGGCCGGGCTCGATTTCGACCACGGCACCGGCCACGGCGTCGGCAGCTATCTGTCAGTGCACGAGGGGCCGGCGCGCATTTCCAAGCTCGGCATGGTGGCGCTGCGGCGCGGCATGATCCTGTCGAACGAGCCGGGCTATTACAAGACCGCGGCCTACGGCATCCGCACCGAGAACCTGCTGCTGGTGATCGCCGAACCGGAGCCGGCCGGCGCCGAGAAGCCGCTCAACGGCTTTGAGACGCTGACGCTGGCGCCGATCGAGCGCACGCTGATCGATGCGCGCATGCTGAGCGAGAAGGAGCGGCACTGGCTCGACAGTTACCACGGGCGCGTGCGCGAGACGATTTCGCCGCTGGTCGATGCCGAGACACGCACGTGGCTGGAGGTGGCGACGCGGCCGTTGTGAGGCCGCCGTCTTCACGCGCGCTTTTCTTGCTACGCGCGGGTTCGCTCGATACGGTTGCTGCCACTCAACGCTATAGGCCCCGCCATTTCGACGTCCGCCCCATCATCCCGCCCCTACGGCCTGTTCGCGCTGATGGCGATCGCGGCCGTCCTCTACGTGCTTATGCTGATTAACGCCATCAGTCCGCCGAGCGGCGGCGGCGAGGCCAGGATCGGCGATGCCTACGCGGCCTTCTTCCTCACCGTCGGCCTCTGGATCGTGCTGACGGTCATGCTGTTCGTCGGCGGCATCATGGGCGCGATGCCGCGCTGGGCGGCCTGGCTCGCCGTTCTTCTTGTGCCCTTGTCCGGTGTCGCCGCTTTCGCGGCCATCGACATGTGCTCACGTAACATGAAAGGCGCGATCATTTTCCCGGCCGCGCTGCCGCTCATCATTGCGTTCTACGCCTATTGGGCGCGCTCGCCGCAGCTACACGACACGATGCCCGCCAAGCGCGTCAGCATGTTCGCCTGGGGCGCGGTGTTCTTTCTCTCCGTGATCGCGCTGGTGTCGGCCGCCTGAGCGGCCCTCACTGTCCCACCAGCTTCAGCCACTCGTCTTCGGTGAGCACCTTGATGCCGAGCTTCTTGGCATCGGCTAGCTTGGAGCCGGCGCCGGGGCCGGCCACGACGTAATCGGTCTTCTTCGACACCGAGCCCGCCGCCTTGGCGCCGAGCCGCTCGGCCATGGCCTTGGCCTCCTCGCGCGTCATCTTCTCCAACGCACCGGTGAACACCACGGTCTTACCGGCGATGGGGGTGTCCTTCTTCGGCTGCGCGACGTCGCGGATGTCGATCTGCTTGATCAGCCGCTCGACGATGCCCTTGTTGTGGCTCTCGCCGAAATAGGCCTTGATGCTGTCGATCACGGTGTCGCCGATCTGGTCGAGCGCATCCATCTCCGCGATCGCCTCCTCGTCGCCCTTGGCCACCTTCAGGCAGGCCTCGTGGAATGCCTTCCACGAGCCATAGCCGCGCGCCAGCGCCAGCGCCGTGGTCTCGCCGACATGGCGCATGCCGAGCGCGTAAATGAAGCGGTCGAGCGAAATGGCGCGCCGCTCGCGGATGGCGCCGAACAGATTGCCGACCGAGGTCTCGCCGTAGCCTTCTTCTTCCTCGAGCTTGATCTTGGCGTTGCGGTCTTCCAGCGTGAAGATGTCGGCCGGCTCCTTCACCCAGCCTTTCTCGAAGAACAGCTCGACCTGCTTCTCGCCCAACCCTTCGATGTCGAAGGCGCGGCGCGAGGCGAACAGCTTCAGGTGCTCGATCTTCTGGAACGGACAGGCGAACTCGCCGGTGCAGCGGGCGCGCGCGCCCTCCTCGCCGGTGGCGGTGACCTCGCGCACCACGTCGGTGTGCAGCGGGCATGGACACTTCTTCGGGAAGTGATAGGGCTTGGCGCCGTGCGGCCGCTTGTCGATCACGACATCGACCACCTGCGGGATGACGTCGCCGGCGCGCTGAATGACGACGGTATCGCCGATGCGGATGTCGCGGCCCTCGCGGATCGGCTCGCCGTCGCCGCCGATGCCCTTGATATAGTCCTCGTTGTGCAGCGTGACGTTCTGCACGATGACGCCGCCGACGCCGACCGCCTCAAGCTTGCCGACCGGCGTGAGCGCACCGGTGCGGCCGACCTGGATCTCGATGTCATTGAGCACGGTGATGGCGCGCTCGGCCGGGAACTTGTGCGCGATCGCCCAGCGCGGGCTACGCGAGACGAAGCCGAGCCGCTCCTGCCAGTCGAGCCGGTCGACCTTGTAGACCACGCCGTCGATATCATAGTCGAGCCTGGCGCGGCGTTCTTCGATGTGGCGGTGGAAGGCCAGCAGTTCCTCGACCGAATGGCAGGTCTTGGTGAGCGGATTGGTGTCGAATCCGCAATGCTCGAACCACTTGATCATGCCGGACTGGCTGTCGGCCGGCATCTCGCTCATCTCGCCCCAGGCGTAAGCAAAGAAGCCGAGCGGACGTGAAGCCGTAATGGCCGGATCTTTCTGGCGCAGCGAGCCGGCGGCGGAATTGCGCGGATTGGCGAAGATCGCCTCGCCGGCTTCCTTCTGCCGCTCGTTGAGCTTCAGGAAGGCGGCCTTGGTCATATAGACCTCGCCGCGCACCTCGACGACCTTGGGCAGATTGCGGCCCTTGAGCTCTTTGGGCACGTCCTTCAGCGTCTTGATATTGGCGGTGACGTCCTCGCCCTCGGTGCCGTCGCCGCGAGTGGCGGCGGTGACCAGTTCGCCGTCCTCGTAGCGCAGCGACATCGACAGCCCGTCGATCTTCGGCTCGGCGCTGAAGGAAATCTTCTCGTCCTCGCCAAGCTTGAGGAAGCGGCGGATGCGGCCGACGAAATCGCGTACATCGTCCTCGCTGAACGCGTTGTCGAGCGAGAGCATCGGCACCGCGTGCCGCACCTTCTTGAAGCGGCCGGTGGGCGCGGCCCCCACGCGCTTCGAGGGCGAATCCGGGCGGATCAGATGGGGGAAGCGCTTCTCGATCGCCGCGTTGCGATCGCGCAGCGCGTCATAGGCGGCGTCGGTGATCTTGGGCGCGTCTTCCTGGTAGTAGCGCTTGTCGTTGAGCGCGATTTCATAGGCCAGCCGCTTCAGCTCGCCCTTAGCCTGCACCGAGGTCAGGTCGGAGACGGGAATCTTGCTGGGGTCTTTAGCCGGCATATTATTTCCAGTCATTCCGGGGCGCGGGCCTTAGCCCGCGAGCCCGGAATCCAGAGCCGATTCCGGGGCCCCCAATTGTTCTACGTTTATCTGCTCGCGAGCCAAAAACAAGGAACGCTCTATTTGGGCGTCACGCGCGATCTCATCCGCCAAGTGTATCAACATAAAGAAAAGTTGCTGCCCGGTTTTACGTCAAAATATGACGTGCGCCGCTTGGTCTAGTTTGAAGTCTACGACGATCCGACAAATGCAATTGAACGGGAAAAGGAAATCAAGAAGTGGCGGCGAGCCTGGAAAATCGAACTGATTGAGAGGGACAACCCGGATTGGAAGGATTTATATCCCGATATGGTGCGGTAGTGTCCATTTCTGGATTCCGGGTTCCGGCCTTCGGCCGGCCCCGGAATGACGGATGAGGTAGGCTGATATGTTGATCCACCCGCGCGGCCAAAGCCAGCGCGGCCAAGAGCCCCTATGATTGACGCCGCACCCGAAAAGCCGGCATTGAAAGCACCCCAGTCTCACCAAAGCATCCCATGAAAAAGATCGGCTTCCTGTCCTTCGGCCATTGGACTCCCTCGCCCCAATCGCAGACGCGATCGGGCGCCGACGCCCTCCTGCAATCGATCGACCTCGCGGTCGCGGCCGAGGAGCTCGGCGCCGACGGGGCCTACTTCCGTGTGCATCATTTCGCCCGCCAGCTCGGCTCTCCCTTCCCGCTGCTGGCCGCCGTCGGCGCCAAGACCAAGCGGATCGAGATCGGCACCGCGGTGATCGACATGCGCTATGAGAACCCGCACTACATGGCCGAGGATGCCGGTGCCGCCGACCTCATCGCCGGCGGGCGCTTGCAGTTGGGCATCAGCCGCGGTTCCCCCGAGCAGGTCATCGACGGCTGGCGTCACTTCGGCTATCGACCCGAGAACGGGGAGGACGACACGGCCATGGGTCGGCGGCATGCGCAGGTGTTTCTCGAGCTTCTTGACGGAAAGGGGTTCGCCCAGCCGAACCCCCATCCGATGTTTCCCAATCCGCCGGGACTCCTGCGGCTGGAACCGTTTTCCGCCGGTCTGCGCGAGCGGATTTGGTGGGGTTCCGCGACGATTGTGACGGCGGTTCGGGCCGCGACGCTGGGCATGAACCTGCAGAGCTCCACGCTCAAGTTCGACGAATCCGGCGAGCCGCTTGCCGTGCAACAGGCGGCGCAAATTCGCGCCTTCCGGAAGGCGTGGGCGGAGGCCGGACATAAGCGGACGCCCCGCGTGTCGGTGAGCCGCAGTGTTTTCCCGCTGATGAACGACCTCGACCGCGCGTACTTTGGCGAAGGCGGACAGGAAACCGATCAGTTCGGCATCATCGACTCGAACCGGGCGGTCTTTGGCCGCCAATACGCCGCTGAACCCGACGTGTTGATCGAGGAACTGCGGAAGGACGAAGCCATCGCCGAGGCGGACACGTTGCTGCTCACGATCCCCAGCACCCTGGGCGTCCGTTACAATGTTCACGTCCTCGAGTCGATTCTCACCGCAGTCGCTCCCGGTCTCGGGTGGCGATAGAGCGGCCTGACATGATTCTTAGCCCACGGGTAGAGCGCGCACTCCGCTCCGCGCCTTGTGTCCCCCGTGGTAGGGCGTCGACTCCGCTCCGCGCCTTGTGCCCCCGTGGTAGGGCGTGGACTCCGTTCCGCGCCATTGCTGGCTGCGAGCGCGGGCGATGATTCGCGCCGGCGCCCACCCCAGGCATGAGGGATTCGAGTTTGGTTGCGGCTCCGACGCGCGCCCTGTCGCCGGTCAGCGCTGCTTCTTCCGGTGGAGCATCACTTGAT